>CAZGRH010000001.1:0-44439 GCA_964527005.1 uncultured Muribaculaceae bacterium
TTGCACCACCAGGTAATGGAGCTTGAATTAAAATTGGGTTTACAGCTAAAGAAATTGGATCTAGAGGATAATCTTTCATACATTCTTTGAAGATTTCTTCAGTTTCCATAACTTTCTTAATGTCTAAACCTAAATCAAAGTCAGTACCTTTTAATGCGTGCCACATAGAAATAATATCTGGTTGACCTGTACCGCCTGAAACAGGTTTCATAGCTAAGTCAATACCATCAGCACCACCTTCTAAAGCAGCTAAGTATGCAGCTAAACCTGTACCAGCTGTTTCGTGAGAGTGGAATCTGATATGTGCATCTTGACCTAAGATTTCACGAGCCATTTTAACTGTTTCGTAAACTTTTCTTGGGTTTGATGTACCAGAAGCATCTTTAAATGCTAATGAATCAAATGGTAAACCTGATTCTAAAATATTTCTTAAAACTTTTTCGTAGAATGCTACATCATGAGCACCTTCACAACCAAATGGAAGTTCCATCATAGTAATAGTTACTTCGTGTGAAAGACCATGTTTTTTAATGCTGTTAGCAGAATCAATTAAGTTGTTAACATCATTTAAAGCATCAAAGTTTCTAATTACGTTTACACCGTGTTTTGCAAACATTTTAGCGTGTAAATCAATAACGTCACGTGGTTGAGAATTCAAACCAACAACGTTTACGCCACGAGCTAATGATTGTAATTTAACATCAGGACCTACAGCAGCTCTGATTTTGTCCATTGTTTCAAATGCATTTTCATTGCAAAAGAAAATAGGAGCTTGAAATCTTGCACCGCCTGCAGTTTCGAAATGCCTTATACCTGCATTAACAGCTGCTTGAAGTGCAGGAATAAAATCATCAACCAACACTTTTGCGCCGTATATGGATTGAAAACCATCTCTAAAAGATGTATCCATAACTTTAATTTGTTTTTTTGTCATTTTTTTCCCCTTTTATCTAAAAACTAACAAATTATCTTTTTAATTTAGCAGTAGCTATTGCTATTGCAACTTCTAAATCACCAACTACATTGTTTGCGGTAGTTACTGCGACTTCTTTTACCGTCGGGAATATTCTGTTTAAATAAGCAACAACTTTGCTCATACAAAAAACAGACAACCATAATACTGCTAAGAACGCAAAAACAGTTCCCATTCCGACTGCCATTGCTACTAATCCTTCATTTAACATAAATGTCTCCTGTTATTATTCTACATTCTTCATCAATTTCATTTTTTACAATTAATAATCCGTCATCATCTATTGAAAGTGCAAAATATTCATTTCTTTTATCGGATTCTTTTATTGTTATTGTTTTTCCCAAAAAATTACAATTTGCAAGATATTCGGATTTTATAAATTTAAATCCTTCATTTATAAAATCATCATAATTTTGAAAAAATTCATCGCAAATTAAATTTAAAATATTTTTAGGCTCAAAAGTTTTATTAAGAAGTGCGGAAAGAGAAGTCGCTTTTTGATCTATTTTGTTTAATGTTTCTTGTTTTAAATTAATGTTAATTCCAAATCCTAAAACAATACCGGTAATTTTCCCGTTTTGCATTTTTGATTCCGCTAAAATTCCTGAAATTTTATATCCGTCTGTTAAAATATCATTAGGCCATTTAATTTCGGCATTTATTTTAAATTCATTTTTTAGACATTTGCATATAATTGTTGATAAATATTGGGTTAAATTAGCAAAAGGAAAATTCTCGGTATTTTGTGGTTTTAATATTATACTCGCATATAAATTTTCACTGTCATCACAAACCCATTTTCTGTTATATCTTCCTCTGCCGGAAGTTTGTTTTTTTGTAAAAATAACGGTTTTATCATCAAAAGATGAAAATTTCTCAAGTGCATATTTGTTAGTAGAATCGACTTGTTCTATAGTTATAATATTATATTTTGAAATACCTAGCGTAACCATAATCACGTTCATGCTAACACAAACAAATTTAAATTTAAATTAAAAATAGTATAAAAAATTTACAAATTTGTTAAAAAAGGCATTAATTTTTCTAACATAAATTTCATTAAAAGTTTATTATTTACGAGTAATTGTTTTGATATACATTCTACGTTCAACGTATTTGCGATTTGTTCCAAATTATATATTGCGGAAACTATTATTATATGCGTTTTGTAATAAGCTTTTATATCTTTTATATTTTCAACAAGCCATTCGCCTGCTATTTTCGGATAATAATCTTCTTCCATTTGCATATCCGTAATTATTATATCAAAAGGATTTTCAATATTTTTTTTAACAATGTTTAATGCTTCATTGGCAGAATTCGCAAGTGTTATTTCAAAAACATCGTTATATAATTCGTCTATTAAATTTTTATGGAAATATAACCACGATAAAGTATCGTCAACTATTAAAATTCTTTCTTTCATATATTTGATTATACATAAGTATGATTTTTTATCAATTTTATTAACAATAAGTAGCTTAATTTTTTTATGGTTGGCGGTTTATAATAAAACAAACCGGCGGAATTAAGTATGAATATAAAAGAATATTTTTTTAGTATAAAAAAAGAAATAAACAAATTAAATGATTATGTTTCTAACCCTTTTAATTACAGAAACATTAAAAATCCGTATTCATCATTAAAAACAAAAACTTATGTTTGGGTAGATGATGATAAAAAAAACTTTTTTAAATAAATTTGAAATTATTTATTTGTTTCTTTTTCAATAATATATCTCGGTCTTGCTTTTACTTCCTGAAATAATTGTCCCAAATATTCCGCAATTACACCTAAACACAACATTTGAATACAACCTATAAAACCGATAGCTACAACAATTGTTGCCCATCCCGGAACAACATTATTTTTTAATAAAGTGTCAACAATTGCACTTACGCCCAACAAAAAGCAAAAAAAGGACATTACAAATCCGAAGAATGTTACAAAACGAAGCGGAGTTATGCTAAAAGATGTTATTCCTTTTAGTGCCAATTCAAATAAAGAAATTGGGGTATATTTCGTATTTCCGAATTTTCTGGGTTTAACATCAAAATAAACATAGCTTGTTTTATATCCCAATTCATAAAAAATTCCTCTTAAAAATAAATTTGTTTCTTTGAAATTTTCTAAAGAATTTAATGCTTTTTTCCCTATTAATCTATAATCCGAATTATTTATTTTTATATTAACACCTAAAATATTCATGAATTTGTAAAATGCCAAAGCTGAATATTTCTTTAAAAATTTATCCGTATTCCTGTCGTTTCTTATTCCTTGAACTATTTCAAAACCGTCTTTATATTTTTGAACGAATTCTTTTATTTTTGTTTCATCTTGTTGTAAGTCGGCATCAATTGTAATAAAGCAATCAGCATTGTATTTTTTTGCTTCTAATAAACCGGCAAGTATTGCTTTTTGATTACCGAAATTTTTGCAGAACTTAATTCCTTTAATTTGTGGTGATTTGTTATTTAAATCATCGATTAATTCCCAAGTCTTATCATAACTTCCGTCGTCAACGAAAAATAGAAAACTGTTTTTACTGATAAAATGTTCCTCGGCTAATTTATTTATAATATTGAGTAATATAAATGCGGTTGATTTTATATTTTCTTCTTCGTTATAACAAGGAATTATAATTGCTAATGTCGGTTCAAAATTCATTATTTATTGCCTTTTTTGTTAAATTCTTATATAAATATAAAATATATTTCAGGATTATGCAAATGAAAAAATTTACAATAAATGCCGATGATTTCGGATTAAGTGAAGAAAGAAACGAAGCAATTTTGCAAGGAATTTTATCAGGGGTGATAAATTCAACTTCCATAATTGTAAACATGCCTGCATTTGACAATGCAATAAATACGATTTTACCTAAAATACCAAATATTAATTTGGGATTTCATTTTAATATTATGGAGGGAAAAGCGCTTACAAGTTCTGAATTATTAACGGATAAAAACGGTTATTTTAATAATTCTTATTTGCAATTAATTATAAAATCTTATAATCAAAATTTTTTAAATGCGCTGGAAATTGAGTTTAGAGCGCAAATAGAAAAAATTCTTGAATTTTACCCCGTTACAAATTTAGATTCTCATGTTCATATACACGCTATTCCTAATATTTTTAAATTGTTTTTGCGTTTAGCCAAAGAGTACAATATAAAATACATAAGAACTCAAAATGAAATTCCTTATTTAGTTAGTTCTTCGTTATTAAATTACAAATTTTATATAAACATTATAAAAAATATTCTTTTAAAATATTTTACTTATATAAACAAACAAGAATTAAAACACACCGATTTATTAACAAATGATTATTTTATAGGCATTTTATATTCCGGATTTATGAGCGAAATTGCAATAAAAAACGGATTACTTAAAATAAAAGGAAAAGATAATTTTACGGAAGTAATTTTTCATCCGTCAATGAAAGAAAATACACAAAATTATAAAGAATTTTTAATCACCAAAAATTCTTCATTAAAAGAATTTGCAAATAAATACAAATTTATACAATGTTGTTTTAAAGATTTATTTGACAAACGATTTTAAAATAGTTTCTTTTGTTGTACCGTTTTCAAAAAGTTCCGTTATTGAATTAACTTTTTTACCCGCAAGTCTGTCTGTTTTATCTTTGCAAGCAGAGATTAAAACTTCAATTTCTTCAATAGTTGCATTTTGTGCCACCATATTATGTAATATTTTAACAAGTTTTTCATTTATATTGCCTTTTGTTTTACAAATATTTAAACATTTTTCCAAATCAGGCGGGAAATTGTAATTTTCACCGTTTATTTCAGATATAACCTTTAAAGCATCTTCTTTTACAATGTTGTTGTTATCGGCAGCGGCAGATAATACATCAGAAATTATTTGCTTCATTTTTATATCATGAAGTTCGGAGTCTTCAATTTTTTGTAAATCATCATACATATTTGAAATAGCCGTACTTACGTTTTTATCAAAAACGATTTTTTCCGTTAGTTCATTTAAAAGTTCATTAATTTTATATTCTTGCAAAAATAATGGTGCCGCAGTAAGTACAACATCTTTTACATCAGGATTTTCTTCAATTAATGGTAATATTTCCGTTATTTCTTTTTGTGTCATTAGTTTAGAGGTCATGTCGCAGATATTTTCTAATGTTTTTTGCGGTTCTTTTGAATTATTTATTTCATTTAAATATATTGAAACATCGCACGATAATACTCCCGCTTTTTTTAATGCGGTTATTGTTTCAAGATTTGTTTTATTAAGTTCTCCTTTTTTGTTGATACATTCTTTCATTAAATTTTTCATATCTTCGTATACAATGCCGTTATTTCTCAAAAATGTGAATACACGAACAAATTTTGAATTTATAGCGCCATCTTTTGAGTAACTTTTTATGAAATCCGACATTACGTCAGTTTCAATTTTGTTAACTAACATTTCATAATGTTTTGTTTGTTCTTCTTTTGAAGCATTTTCGAAATCGTATCCCGAATAAAGAACATTATTATTTCTAATAATATCAACCTTGTTTAAAAATTTCCAAATTTGAATTCCTGCTTTGTATATGGGATTATTTCTTTCTTCAGCTTCATTATTGCGTGTAGTGCTTAAAACTTTTTTAAGTGTAATTATTGAATTAATAGTATTTGGATTTATTTGCGAATTAAAATTAACTTTTGAGTCTTTTATAATTTTAACGCAAGATTTGGCAGGAATTCCCGCTTTATTTAATTTTATTAAATTTGTGACAACTTCTGATTTGTTTGTTCCCGTATAGTATTTAAAAAAATCAGCAAGAATTTTTGCATCTTCTTTTTCAATTCCTGCTTGAGTAAAATAATCCAATGCTCTATATGCATTATTTTTAATTTTTACGGGAGAATCACCTGCTGAAACTTCGCAAAACATTAAGTCTTGAAAAGGCTTTCCTTTCTTTATTATATTTGTAATATCATCATATAAAGAAAGAGAAATATCACCTTTTGAACTTATTCCTTGTTGTATAATTTCGTCAAGTTCTTGTTTATTTATCCCTTCATTTTGAGCAAATATATATAATGCTTGAATGTCTGGAACTTTATATTCTTTTGTAAATTTGATTTTTACCGGAGAATATGCGTAATTCGTTGATGGTTGCGGA
This sequence comes from uncultured Muribaculaceae bacterium, assembly GCA_964527005.1. GTDB lineage: Bacteria > Cyanobacteriota > Vampirovibrionia > Gastranaerophilales > Gastranaerophilaceae > Avigastranaerophilus. Next base: position 6,122 of record CAZGRH010000001.1, read on the forward strand.
TTTTCCCGTTTCTTTTTTAATTCAATTTCGCAATTTTCAATCCATCTTGTTTCATCCATCATTCGATTGGATTGTGCCGTTTTCTTTAATTCCGCTAACATATTTAGTTCTTTTTCTATAGTAACGGGAGAATTCGCAAAATCGGTTTTGGAATTTTTTTCTTTAAATTTTAAATATGCTTCTTTTTTCTTTCCATATTCCGTATATGATTTTTTCGGTGTTTTGTTTATTTTAATTTGTTTAGGATTTTGGACTTTTAATTCTTCCATATTTAACTCCTGTTGTACATAACAAATGTATTTGTATCACTTAAAAACCGTAATAAATTTAAATTTCCATTTTTTCTAAAATTCATTTACATTTATTTACATCGATTTTTATTACGTAAATAATTGTAAACAAATTTCTAATTTCGGTAAATTTCAAAAATTCAGAAATTTTTCAATATTGGAAATGTTGCTCATGAAAAAGGAAGTATGAAAATGTTAAAAAACGAAAAAATTGCAATTGAAATGCAAAAACAGTCAAAAGAATGCAAACGCAGTTATATTTCTAACCCTATTTGTTGTGATAATAATGATTTATCCGACATGGTAAAGAAAGTTATAGCCATGGAATTTCCGATGTTAAGCAATAATTATTTATTACATGAAATGGTTTTATATTCTTTAAATTCAGATATAAGAACTGTACAAAGCATTAAAAATGTTTTATCATATACTAAGGGAGCAACAATAAAAGACATTTTGTTTCAAAAAGGAGAGGTCTTGGTAAAATGTTCGGAATAAAAAATTTAAAGCTTGTAAAAGAACTAAAGAATATAAAACCACATTTAAAATGGTTACAATTTTCAAATACGGAACAAAATAATCAAAAAGAATTTTTTGAATCAATAATTGCTGATAATAAATTTGTAAAAGAAGACATGAAAATCAGAACAATGGTAAAAGATATAATTCGTAAAGAATTCGGTGAATCAATCGAGAAATCGAAAGATTATGATTTTCTTGTTGACTCTGTTGTTGATAAATTAAAAAGACAACAGTTGGGAAAGATTGAACCATTGGAATAATTTTGTTTTAACGTATTTTTATTGTTTAGAAATACATTTTTTGCATTTTGTGTTTTATTTATTATCCTTTTGGTTTATTCAATTTGGCAATGTATAAATATTCTTTTTTTCGCAAAGTATTTACTGACGATAGTTAAGTTAAATACATTTTAGGAGAAAAAATATGAAATACATGATAAAAAAGCCTGATACTTTTTTTAATGCTTTAAACGAAGATATTAATGCCGTTTTACAAAAAAGTTTTGATAATTTATTCCCTGAATATATTTTTCATCAGGAATTATCAGGCATGGTTATGCCTGTAGACGTAAAAGAATATGAAAATTCTTATGATGTAAAAGTCGAATTACCGGGGGTTAATAAAGAAGATATTAATGTTGATATAAACAAATCATATTTAAAAATTGAAGCTAAAAAAGAATCCGAAAAAAAGGAAGATGATAAAGCTCATAAATATCACAAATCAGAATTCAGATACGGCAATTATTCGAGAACTCTTTATTTCCCTTATGAAATAAATACAGAACTTGCTACGGCAGAATTACATAAAGGAATTTTACATATTAATCTTCCCAAAAAAGAAACTGAAGATAAAAAAACTAAAAAATTAGAAATTAAAGAGTAAAAAGATGACTGCCATAATAGGTGTTAAACTTGCTCATAAAGAAGAAAATTCCGCACAATTTCAACAAATTTTAACTGATTATAATTGTTATGTAAAAACAAGATTAGGAATAAACTCAACTTCTGTTTTTTGTTCTGATTTCGGAATAATTCTGTTGCATATAGAAGATAATAAAATTGCCGAAAAAATAGAAATGGAATTGATTGAAATTGAAGGAATTGAAATTCAAAGAATGATTTTTAATTAAAGGGTTATAAATGACAGAAAAAGTTGTAATTATAGGCGGCGGTGCGGCGGGAGCAAAAACCGCCGCCAAATTAAGACGTGAACGTCCTGATATGAAAATTGATATATATACTCAAGAAAATATTGTTTCTTTTTCTGCTTGCGGATTGCCTTACTATATAGAAAATATTATTCAATCTTCCAATACTTTGATTATCAGAACTCCCGAAGATTTTAAAAAACAAAATATAAATGTTCATATTTTGCAAAAATGTATAAAGGTTGATACTAATGGCAGGGTTTTGTTAATGGAAGATGTAACAACCAAAAAGCAATATTTTGTTAATTATGATATTTTGGTAATTGCAACAGGCGCAACACCAATTATTCCTAAAATAAAAAACATAAATTTAAATAACATATTTACTTTACATTCCATTGAAGACGGAATAAAAATAAAGAAACAAATGTTAAAATCGAAACATGCCGTATTAATTGGTGGCGGTTATATTTCGGTTGAATTACTGGAAGCCTTTGTACACAACAATTTACAAGTTACGTTAATTGAAAAATCAAATCATATTTTAAAAATGTTTGATGATGATTTTGCGACTTTAATTCAGGATTATATAATAGGGAAAACTCCGGGGCAGGTGAATATTTTAACTAATGAAGAAGTTATTGAATTTGTGGGAAATGAAAATGAAGAAGTAGTAAAAGTTATAACTTCAAGCGGAAAAGAAATTCAAACGGATATAGCAGTTATTGCAACGGGCGTAAGACCTAATACCGATTTTTTACAAAATAGCGGAATAAAATTAGGAATTTATAATACAGTTAAAGTTACAAATGCTTTGAGAACTTCAAAAGCCGGCATTTATGCCGTAGGAGATTGTACTGATAATTTTAGTTTAATTACAAATCGCAATATTTGGATGCCTTTGGGTTCTACAGCAAATAAAGAAGGCAGATGTGCCGCTATTAATATTGCAGGCGGAAATTGTAATTTTGAGGGTGTATTAAGTTCAACCATAACAAAGTATTTTGATTATACCATTTCGATTATAGGAATAAGTTATAAAGAAGCAATTGAACTTGGTTTTCGGCCTGAATATGCGGTTGTTACTAAACGAGATAAAGCAGGATACATGCCGAATTCCGGAATGATTACATTAAAACTTATTGCGGATAAAAATACTCATCTTATTTTAGGAATACAAGGTATAGGAACGGGAGAGGTAAATCAAAGAATAAACACTGTAATTCCTGCCATTATGGGTAAAACAAAATTAGAATCTTTTATGAACTTGGATTTACCCTATTCCCCACCTTATTCTCCGGCAATAGATCCTGTATTAAATGCGGCACAAATCATCTATCAAAAAATTAACGGATAATTGCGCTTGTTTTTTCATTTTTAATCATTTGCAATAAAACACTTTCGGCTTTTAACAATTGGGAATCTCGTTTGTTTTTTATATCATCTTGAGATAATTTTTTTTCAATATCGGGTGCAATTCCTTTTTTGTTTATATCGGTTCCGTTCGGAGTTAAATATTTTTGTACCGTAATATTCAATCCCGCTCCTGACGGAACAAGACTTTTAACTTCTTGAACCACACCTTTGCCAAAAGTATTTTCGCCGATTAATATTGCTCTTTGGTTATCTTTTAAAGCACCTGCCAAAATTTCACTTGCTGAAGCACTGCCGTTATTTATCAATACTACAATCGGTTGAGATGAAAAATAATTTCTTGTGGAACGTGATGTGTCTTTATATCCGTCACGGTCTACAGTGCTTACAATAATTTCATCATTTAGAAATAAATCAGCAATTTCTACCGCATTATTCAATAAACCGCCGGAATTACCTCTTAAATCAATAATAATTCCGTCTTTGTTTTTATAAGAATTAATTATTTCTTTAAAATCAGAACTTACTTTTCTGCCCATAAATGATGAAATTCTTACATATCCGATTGAATTATCAAGTTTGTAATCTTTCGGTAATTTCGTTGAAATCGATTTTATATTAATTTCATCTCTTACTATTTTATAAATTTTATTCGGAACATCTTTTCTTTTAATTAACAATTCTACGGTAGTTCCTTTTTTTCCTCTTATTTTATCGGCGGCTTTATCAACACTTAAATCTTTTGTGGAAACTCCGTCAATAGATAAAATTTCATCGCCGGCTAAAATTCCGGCTTTTTCTCCGGGGGTGTCTTCCATTGGAGCAACAACCGTTAATTTGCCGTCTTTTACACCGATTTGTACTCCGATTCCATATAAAGAACCTTTTATCATATTTTTTTCTTCGGTAAATTCTTTAGGAGTTACAAATCTTGTATATTTATCATTTAAACTTACAATCATTGTATCAATTGCAACGTAAGCATCTTCAGGTGTTTTTATAAAATTATCATATTTATGACGCCATTTGTTCCAATTTTGTCCGTTGTTTGTTTCATCAAGAAATTTTGAATTTACCGTTCTCCATACGGAATCATATAATTCTGCATTCGATTCCGCCATTGCCGTATTACTTTTGCAACACATTAAACTTGTTATTGTTAATGCAAAAGCAAGTAATGCTACATTTTTAATTCTTTTTTTCACAACTCTCTCCTTATTCCATAATTATAATATAAAGTTTGTATTTTTTATATTCTTTAAACTTAGACTTAATTAGCAACAGAAAGTTTCAATATTTATTTATTTTTTACAAATTTTTAAATAATCTTTTTTGTTATTAATGAAGATGTTTTTTATTTCTATTTGTTTCGTTATCTTTTATTAAAAGGAGGTTATTATGCAATATTTTGAAATTGAACTTCAAGGTATTAATGAAAACGGAGAAGAAAAATCTTATAAATTATCTGATTTTAGAGGCAATAATTTGATAGTGTATTTTTATCCGCAAGATGATACACCTGTTTGTACGCAAGAAGCTCAAGATTTTCGAGATTCTTTTGAAAAATTAAATAAATATTCAAAAATAGTCGGAGTTAGTGCAAATGATATCAAATCTCACAGAGAATTTATGATAAAAAATAAATTAAATTTTATTCTTTTATCGGATGTTGAAAATAAATTAAAAAATGCATTTAAAAAACAAATTGAAAAATTACAAAATATTCAACGTTCTACTTTTATTTTGGATAAAGAAAGTAAAATCGTTAAATATTGGGAAAAAGTTGATGTAAATGACCAAATGGAAGAAATAATACGTTTTTTTGAAAATAATGAATTTGTGTAAATTAAATTTTATTACAGAATGTAAATACGTTTTATTCAAACAGTTATTGAATTTTTAACTGTATGGCAAAATAAATAAATTTTTCAATATCAAAAATAATTTTTAGAGTGTTTTAAGCGAGTGTCGATAAATATAAGTTATATATACAGAAGAAAAATGCGAAAAATTAATCCTATATATCATTCATCAATACTTGATTTAAATACAACAAATACGCAACTGAAAGTTGATTTAAACAAACAGAATAAAAGAACAAAAAATTGTGATAAAATTAAAGTTATTTTAGCTTCGGGGATAGGTGCCGGTGTCGGTTTAAAATCAGGGATGTTTGTTTCTGATATATTTAAAGAAAATGCCATTAAAAATTTTAGTAATGAATATTCTCAAACAGAATATTGTAAAAGGAAATTTGTAAAGCATCTGGGTAAATTTTTAGTTGAATTCCTGCGTACGGAAGAAGATCTTGGTAAAGGTATTCGTATCGAGTCTATGTTAGTCAGAGGTTTAAAAAAAGCCAAAGAAGAATGTTATTACGGTAATTCTGTGTATCAACTTCCGCTATTTAACTTAATTAAAGAAAATGGCTTATATGCAAAAAGTAAATCGAGAGATGTTAAAAAATTATTTAAAAATCTTGTTGAGGAAAATCCTGAATTTACGACAGCAAATGGTACCGTTATAAATTATCAACATCTCATTGATGATATAAGAAGAGTTTCGATGATCGAAATTTCGGAATGTAAAACATTAAAAGAACTTGCCAATGATAAATATAACAATTCCGAATTTTATAGAAAGGAAGCAATAAAAAAACTTATTCAAGCAAAAGCAATTATTGTTGCTTTTACCGTAATGGGTGCTTTATTGCTCGGTAAAATAACTGCTTCAGAATTAAAAAAGAAAAATGAAAGAAACAAAAAAGCTTCAATTAGATAAATAATAAGGTGAAAATTTACTTTATTAATATAAAATTTTCTTGTGTATTTTAAATTAAATTTTCTTCAATATACTTTAACATTGATTTAAGGGCTTTTGCTCTGTGTGAAATTGTATTTTTTATTTCTTCGGGTAATTGTGCAATCGTTTTATCATATTCGGGAACCAAAAATATCGGGTCATAACCAAATCCGTTTGTGCCTTTGGGCGTATCATCAATATAACCGAAAACATTTCCCGTCGTTGTTTTCAAAATTTCCCCGTTTTTATCAACCAATACCATAGCGCATACAAAACGTGCGCCTCTAAATTCATAAGGAACCGTTTTTAACTGTTTTAATATTTTTTGAATTTTTTCTTCTTGACTGTCGGCATATCTTGCAGAATAAATTCCGGGTTCACCCTCAAGTGCATCAACACACAAGCCTGAATCATCCGCCAAGCAATATGTTTTTGTAATTTTTGCGGCTTCAGTTGCTTTTATTTGCGCATTTTCCAAAAAAGTTTTGCCGTTTTCTTCCGGATTAAAATCTTTAGAAATTATGTCAAATACAATTTCGGGATTTTTGTTAATGGCATTAATTTCTGCCAATTTGTGCGGATTTGAAGTCGCAATAGTAATTTTTATCATTTATTTACCAAACCTTCTATTTCTGTAATTAAATTCTATAATGGCTTTTTTCAATTCTTCTTCATCAAATTCCGGCCAAAAAACATCCGTAACATAAATTTCCCGATAAGCTAACTGCCAAAGTAAGTAATTGCTAATTCTTTTTTCACCGCCTGTTCTGATTAACAAATCAGGATTTGGGATTTTTGCCGTATACAAATTATCGTCAATAACTTTTTCAGTAATATTATCAATTAATAATTCATTGTTTATTACTTTTGTACAAATTTGCTTAACCGCATTCGTTATTTCTGCTTTTGCACCGTAATTAAAAGCAATTTGTAAATTTAGAGTTTTACAATGTTTCGTTTTTTCTTCTCCGAACAGTAAAACTTCTTTGATTTTTTCATTTAGCGAAAGTCTGTCGCCAATAAAATTTATTTTCACATCATTTTCAAGAAATTCAGGAATTTCGTTTATAATAGTTTTTGCTAAAAGTGACATTAAAAAATCAACTTCTGATTTTTCTCTTTTCCAATTTTCCGTTGAAAATGCATATACGGTTAAATATTTAATTCCGAATTTTTTACAGGCTCTTACTGCCGTTTTTAAAGCATCTACACCTTTTTTATGTCCTGCCGCTGACGGTAAAAATTTCGATTTTGCCCATCTTCTGTTTCCGTCCATAATTATTGCAATATGTGTTAAATTTGTTTGTTTTACTATATTTTCGATATTTTCGTTCAATGTAGTTTTCATATAAAAATCCTTTTAATGAATTATAATTCAAAAATGTAATTATCAAAAGAAATTCAATAAATTTTATTTAATTTGCTCAAAACCTTATTTGTGATACAATATAGGTATCATGACAGTTTTAAATGTTTTTATTTTTAAAAAATAATAAAAGCATTTGTTGAAATTAAACGTAATTTTATAAAAAGGGGTAGAAGTTTTGGCACAACAAAATTTTTTTGAAGAAGGAAAAATTGTTCCTGTTAATATTCGAGAACAAATGAAACAATGTTATATCGATTATGCAATGTCCGTAATTATAGGCAGAGCATTGCCTGATGTAAGAGATGGTTTAAAGCCTGTTCACCGCCGTATTTTGTTTGCGATGAACGAATTAGGAATGACTCCCGATAAGCCGTTTAAAAAATGTGCCAGAATCGTAGGTGAAGTTTTAGGTAAATATCACCCGCACGGTGACAGTTCCGTTTATGAAGCATTAGTTCGTTTGGCTCAAGATTTCAATACCAGATATTTAGTAGTTGACGGGCATGGTAACTTCGGTAGTGTTGATGGTGACGGTGCTGCGGCAATGAGGTATACCGAAGCGAGAATGCACAAGATAACAACATCAATGCTTGCTGATATAGATTGTGAAACGGTAGACTTCGGACCTAACTTTGACGGTTCGTTAGAAGAACCTTATGTATTACCTGTTCGTTTGCCGATGTTGCTTTTAAACGGTGTTTCAGGTATTGCGGTAGGTATGGCAACTAATATTCCGCCTCATAATTTGTGTGAAGTAGTAGATGGTACAATTGCATTAATTGATAATCCGAATTTAACCGTCGATGAATTAATGCATTATATAAAAGGACCTGATTTCCCGACAGGCGCAAGTATTGTCGGACTTTCCGAAATAAGAAAAGCATATACAACCGGCAGAGGTTCAATAAAAATGTCTGCAATATCTTCTTTTGAAGAAATTCCGGCTGGAAACGGCAGACAATCAAGAACTGCAATAATCATTACGGAACTTCCGTATCAGGTAAATAAGTCATTTTTAATAACCAAAATTGCAGAACTTGTTCGTGATAAAAAGATTGACGGTATTTCTGATTTAAGAGATGAATCTGACCGTGAAGGTATTCGTATTGTAATTGAATTAAAACGTGATGCGAAACCTGATGTTGTAAAAAATAATTTATATAAAATCACTCAATTATCAACTACTTTCGGTGTAAATATGCTTGCTTTGGTTGGGCAACAACCAAGACTTATGAATTTGATTGAAGTTCTTAATGAATTTATTGAACACAGGGTAGAAATTGTTACGAGAAGAACTTTATTCTTCCTAAAAAAATCAAGAATCAGAGCGCATATTTTAGAGGGTTTATTAATTGCACTTGCAAGTCTTGATGAAGTAATTGAATTAATCAAAAAAGCAAAAACGGCAGAAGAAGCAAGAATTGGTTTAATGTCAAAATTCGGACTTGATGTTGATCAAGCAAATGCTATTTTAGAAATGCAATTAAGACGTTTAACAGGTTTGGAGCAAGATAAAATAAAAGCGGAATACGACGAATTAAAACAAAAAATTGCAGGATATGAAGAATTACTTGCAGATAAAAATAAAGTTTTAAGCGTAATAAAAACCGAGTTAAAAGAAGATAAAGAAAAATATGGTGATGAAAGAAAAACACAAATTCTTCCCGAAATGGATGAAATAACAATCGAAGATTTAACACCGAATGTTCCTATGGCGGTATTTATTACACGTCAAGGTTATATTAAGCGTATTTCTTTGGATGTGTTTGAACGTCAAAACAGGGCGACAAGAGGTAAAGGCGGAATTAAGACGAAAGAAGACGATGACGTAGGACATTTCTTCACGGCAATGATGCATGACAAAGTTTTATTCTTCTCTAATAAAGGTACGGTTTATAGCTTAAATGTATATGACTTCCCTGAAGGTTCAAGACAAGCAAAAGGTTTACCGATAATTAACGTGTTACCGATAGAGCAAGATGAAAAAATAACTGCCGTAGTTCCTGTTAATAAAGAATCAACAAATACTGATTTAATTATGTTAACTAAAAAAGGTTATATAAAGAGAATTGGCAGAGAAAATTTTGAAAGTATCAGAAAGAACGGTATTATTGCTATAGGACTTGAAGAAGGTGATACTCTTAATTGGGTAAAACAAGCTTGTGATAGCGATGAAGTAATTATTGCAACAAGTTGCGGTATGGCAATAAGATTTCCGATTGAAGATTTAAGACCTTTAGGCAGAACTGCAAGAGGTGTAAATTCAATGAAACTTCGTGTATCGGATACTATTATCGGTTGTGATGTAGTACCGAAAAACTGTGATGCAGATTTACTTGTATTAACTTCCGACGGTTTCGGAAAACGTTCAAAAATGTCGGAATTCAGAACTCAAAACAGAGGCGGTATCGGTTTAATTGCAACTAAATTTAAATCTTCAGCTTCAAGACTTGTTGCTTTAACTGTTGTTAACGAAACTGATGAAATTATGGTAGTTACGCAAAACGGAATAGTTTCAAGGATTAAAGCGGGTGACATATCTCGTCAAGGCAGACCTGCAACCGGTGTTCGTATTCAAAACTTAATGGATAATGATTCCGTAATGGCTGTCAACAAAATTGTTGTTACCGATACAAAATCTTCTTATACAGAAGATGAAGTAATGCGGGATATTGAAGAAGCAGTTCAAAATAAACTTGGCGATATTACGGAAAACGGCGAACAAGGATAATGAAAGCAGTTGTTCAAAGAGTTTTAAGCGCTTCCGTTACTATTGACGGTAAATTATACAGTGAAACAGGAAAAGGTTATTTGGTATTGTTCGGTGTTGAAAAGAACGATACCAAATTTCATGCTGATTGGATTGCAAATAAATTATCGGTTTTAAGATGTTTTGAAGATGATAACGGAAAAATGAATTTATCAATAAAAGATATTGCCGGTGAAATGTTGATAGTATCTCAATTTACGTTATGTGCAGATATAAAAAAGGGTACTCGTCCGAGTTTTGATAAAGCAATGAAACCTGATGAAGCAAATGAAATTTATGAATATTTTATTTCAAAAATTAAAGAACAAAATATTCCCGTTAAAACGGGAATATTCGGTGCTGATATGAAAGTTTCGTTAATAAATGACGGACCGGTTACTTTTGTTGCGGAACCGCCCGTTCAATAAATAAATCCGTAAATTCGCATTTTAGCACATCCATTAAACCTTTATCCGTTAGCTTTAATTCGGGGATTACAGATAAAGATAAAAATGCCATAGTCATAAACGGTTCTTTTAATGTGCAACCTAAAATTTGTTCACCTGTTTTTAAGTTTTCGGATTTTTCAATAACTGTTTGTGCGGATTGATTAGATATTAATCCTGCAATCGGGAGTTCTAATTTTGCAATGACTTCACCGTTATTAATTATGACTTTTCCGCCTTGAGATTTAACAAGTTCTTTTATTGCTTTAAGCATATCAGAATCATTTGTGCCGATAACAATCATATTATGTGAATCGTGTGCTACGGTAGAAGCAATTGCACCTGATTTTAAACCAAATCCTTTAACAAAACCTTTTCCTATTTTTCCGCTGCCTTTATGACGTTCAATAACAAGTATTTTTAGTACATCTTCTTCAATGTTACTTTCTGCATAGCCGTCAATTATTTTTATTTTAGCGGGAGTCGATTTTGTAACCAATTGTCCGTCTTGAACTTGAATTGTTTTAACCGTATCGCTTAATGCTTTTATTTTTAAGTCTTTTTCATCAAGCCATTTTATATTTACCGTACCTCGCAAGGAAGATATTTCAGGATTTTGAATATCAACAATCATTTTGCCGTTTTGAGCAACTAATTGTCCGTTTTTTATAACCATAGACGGTTTGAAATCAATCAAATTGTCCAAAATTAAAATATCTGCACGATAGCCGGGGGCAATTGCGCCGTATTTGTTAATTCCAAAATATTCTGCCGTATTGATACTTGCCATTTGTATTGCTTTTATAGGGTCAACACCTTGTTCAACACATCTTCTTACCATCATATTTATATGTTCTTTTAATGCAGATGGGTATCTGTCATCAGTAACAAAAATACATTTTCTTGTCGGGCAATTTTTTAAAACAGGAATTAGTGCATCTAAATCTCTTGCCGCACTTCCTTCTCTTATCATTAAATACATACCTAATCTTAATTTTTCAATTGCTTCATTCGAATTTGTACATTCGTGGTCGGAAGAAACACCGGCTGCTACGTAAGCGCATAATTCTTTTCCTGATAAATACGGAGCATGCCCGTCAATGCGTTTTCCTTTTTCAAGTCCCAACTTTATTTTTGACATAACTTGTTTGTCAAGATTAATAACCCCCGGGAAATTCATCATTTCACCGATACCTAAGACCCAAGGACTATCAATAAGCAAAGATAAATCATAACTGTTTAATTCAAATCCTGAAGTTTCATAAGGAGAAGCGGGAACACAAGACGGTAACATCATATAAACATCCAGCGGTAAATTTTTTGAAGCTTCTCTCATAAAGCTGATACCGTGTAGTCCTATAACATTGGATATTTCGTGCGGGTCGGCTATTACTGCCGTTGTACCGGACGGAACTACTAATTTGGCAAATTCGGACGGAACTAACATTGAACTTTCAATATGTACGTGTCCGTCAATAAATGCGGGAGATACATATTTTCCTGTCGCATCAATTTCTTTAATACCTTTATATTCCGAACCTACGCCTGCTATAATTCCGTCTTTTATTGCAATATCAGCTTGGTAGATTTCTTCCGTAATTACATTTATTAATTGTGCATTTTTAATTACCAAATCCGCAATTTGACTTGATTTTGCAGTAAGTATTACATCTTCCAATGCCATATTAAACCTCGCTATCTAATTTATTACCGCCGAACAAACGGCATTTTTTACATATTACCACAATTTAAAGATAAACAACATTGTTTTTTACATTTAATTCTTCTGCTAATGAAATCATTTCTTCATAATGACAAGTGAAGAATAAAACTTGATTTGTTTTTGAAAATTCAGAAAGACATTTTAGCGTATTTTTTGTTCGTTCTTTGTCAAAATTTACAAAAGCATCATCAATAATTAAAGGCAAATTTGCTTTTCCGTTTGATTGCATTGTTGTACTGTCTACGGAATAATTTGAAGCATATCCTAATCTTAAAGCTAAATATAATTGTTCTTTTGTACCTCTTGAAAGATTATTCCAATTTTTAATTATACTTCCAGTTGAATTTTCAATTTCTTCTTTTTCTAAATTAATTAAAGAATATTTTCCGCCGGTCAAAATATTTAAATATTTTTGTGCATTTACCAAATCAGGTTGATTTTTATCAAAATTCTTTTTTGCTTTATCAGCAAGGTATAAAATCATTTTTATTGTAAATAATTCTTTTACTTTTTCCCTGTATTTATCTGTTAGGAGCGTTTTTTGCGCTTTTAATCCGCTTACGCTTTTAACGTGTTCAAGATTATATTTTTGTGTATTTATCTTTTTTATTTCTTCAGAAAGTTCATTTTTTTCTTGTTCCGTATCTTTTATTACTTCATCAATATTATCGAAATCAATTTCAATATTTGTTATTTTTAATTCATTAATTTGATTTTTTAATTCGGAAATCTTTTCATTTCTTATTTTTATATCATTTGACTTGTTATCATTTATATCGTTGTATTTTTTTAATTTTTCAATATTATCCGTAATATTTTCGGAAAATTCCATATTGATGTTATTTTCTATAATGAAATTTTTTAAATTTGATTTTATTGTTTCATTTATATCTTTAGAAGATTTTATGACATTTGAAATTTCTTCAAAATCAGTTAAATCTTTTTGAATTTTTTTTATAAATTCGATAAATTCATTATATTTTTTATAATCAATATTAAACTCAATTAAAGTATCAATTTCTGATTTGAAATTATTTATTTGACTTGTTAGTAAATCAATTTTATTTTGTAATTCCGTTATATATTGTTTGTGTTGATTATCTTCACATATTAATTCATCTGCTTTTTCAAGTTTTCTTTTTAGATTATCTTTTAAATGTTCTAATTTTAATGAAATATATGTTTCGTCTTCGTTTATTATGTTCGGATAATAAATCGCCGCTTGTTTTTTTAAGTTATTCAATATTTCTGTTTGCCGTGTTTCTTTTTTTGTAAATTCAATTAAATCTTTTTTTTGTTTTGAAAATTTAATTAAATAATAAATTGCGGAAAAAATTAAAATACAACAAGCGAAACTTCCTGCCATTATATTGTTTTTTGTAAAAGCAATAATTGCATATAAAAACGTAATTGCACTTATTATCCCGATTACAATTGAGTCTTGTTTTAAATTTTTAGAATATTCAATTGATTTTAAACCTTTTGTTTCTTCTGTTGTTATATAATAATATTTTTTTAATTCGAATTCCAATAAATCATATAATGCTTTAATATCGGATAATTTTTGGTTGTTCAATTCTTGTTCTGATTTTCCGATATTCTTTTTAATTTTACTTTCATAGTTATTAATATCGTTTTGATAGTTTTCAATTTGTATTTCCGATTTTTTTATTTCATTTATTAAATCAGAAATTCTGTTTGTTTTGTCTAAATCAAAAGAAAAATTAATAATATCCTCTTTTGAAATATTTAAAGAATATTTTGTTTTTATAATGTCTGTATTTTGAGAAATTCTGTTTTTTAAATTTTCAATTTTTTCCGTATTTTCTTCAATTATTTTTAAATTTGCTTTATATTTACCGAAAGTTTCGATGATTTCATAGTATTTTTCTCGGTTTTGTTGTAATTTAAGATTAAAATTTAGGGATAAAGCGGATTTTTCTTTTTCTAATTCATTTAAATCTTTTGATTTCTTTAAAAAAGACAATTTTCTTTTGAAATTTTGCAGATTATTTTCTGCGTTATGGAGATTAGATAAAGTAATATTATATTCTGTTTCGTTATTAGAATAATTTTGTATCTCTTCATTAATTTTAGGTAAATTTTTTATTATTTCGTATAAATTTTTTTTGGCTTTACCATCTTTACCAATAAAAACATCAAGAATTTTTATGTAGTTTTGTATGTTTTCATTTAATTTTTTTGAAGAAGTATCATTAATTAAATCAGTTAAAGAAAGGTTATCCGCAGCATTTAACGTACATAATTCATCTAAAGTTAAAGTAAAACCAGAATAATAATATCTTCTGTCGATATATTTATCTGAAAAATTTGTTACTATGTTGCCGGAATTATCATAAAATTTACATCTTTCTTTTCTGTTCTTGGAAAAATCAACATCCCGCCTGTATTCATTATCGGAAAGAGAAATATATATTTTCCCTTTATCTGATTTATTTTCCATGAAAAAACTTGTTTTTAAAAAATTCATTAAAGAGCTTTTGCCCGCTTCATTATTTCCGCAAATAAAATTTAATTCCGATGAAAAATTATACGCAATGCCCGTTTTTATATCTTTTTCGCTTTTTTCAACAAGAACTTTATTAATTATAAATTTTTCCATTTTATACCTCTTCATCCTCGTTGCCGTAGACATTATTACATAAATTAATTCCAAAATCTTTTGTTAATGTGCATATTTCGGATTTAAATTCTTGCAGTTCTTCTTTTGTAAAATTACAAGCGGGAAGAATTTTTTTAAAGTCGTCATTAACGCAATTAAAGGCTAATTCCAATTCTTCTTCCGACATTAATTGTGAATATAATTCGCCAATTATTCCCGTATCTTCTTTTAATTTGTTAATATCTGCTTTTAAAGAAGTGTTATTTCTAATTTTTGAAATACAAATTTTATTACAAAATTCTTCTTTGATTTTTTCGGATATTTTTTCGAAAAATTCATCTGTTAATTCATTATAAAAATTAATAAAACCGATTAAATTTAACCTAAAAAGATATAATTCACAATTTCTGTTTTGTTGTTCAATTGTATAATTTTTTACGGTTTCAGAAATTAAATCATATGCAGATGTTGTATCGCAAGCAGAAGATAAGTCAATTGTTAAATCTTCGTATCTGACAACATCTGCTTGGATTAATTCATTATTTTTAATTTTATTATTTTTAACGGTAATATATTTAAAACCGTGAATACCTGTTTCTTTTGTGTTGCGACCTTGCAAAGTGCCGACATAATATTCATTTGGAATATGTATATGCCCTAAGGCATAATAGTCAAAGCCTAATGCAAATAAATCACTGTTGTTACAAGGTGCATAATCACTATCTGATGTTCCGTTTAAGTCACAATGAAGCAATGCAATATTAAATAATGATTTTTCTTCGCCATTCGGAGCTGACAAATAATTTAAGATATTTTCTTTAAACGAATTTTCTTTATAGCTAATTGCTTGAATTAACGCACAAGGTAAATTGTTTTTATCATTAACCGTAAATTTTGAATTTATAGGCGTATTTAATCCGACAATTTTTATAATTGAATTTTCATCAAAATCAAAAGTATTTTTGTTATATGAAAATATAGGGTCATGATTTCCTGCAATAATGTATGTTTTAATTTTTTCACTTTCAAGTCTTTTTAATTGATTTTTTAAAATCCATTTAGAATTGAAATCTTGTTGTGCGGAATCAAAAACATCACCTGAAATCAGTACAAAATCCGTTTGTTTTTCAATAGCGAAATCAATTGCTTTTTTTAATGCATTTTCTGTCGCATTTTGAACAATTTTAATGATGTTTTCATCATTGGAATATACGGATAATCCAGAAAACGGACGTCCCAAATGAATATCTGAAATATGTATAAAAGAAAATTCCAAAATTACAACTCCTATAAACAAAGATATTAAATATGATATTATAAAACAAGAAAAAAAGCCTGTTTTTAAAAATAATTAATATTCTGACATGTTTATTTTTGTTGTTAATTACGTTATTATAATTATATGAAAAATCAAAAAATAAGATTAAATAAATATATAGCTTCTTGCGGATTTTGTTCAAGAAGGAAAGCTGACGAATACATAGAGAACGGCAATGTAAAAGTAAACGGAAATGTTGTAACAGAGCTTGGATTTTCAGTATCTAAAAAAGATAAAATCACAATAAATAATCAAGAATTAAAACCTCAAGTTTTAACATATATTCGTTATTATAAACCTGCGGGATATATTACAACGATGGACGATGAAAAGGGCAGAAAAACAATATATGATATATTGCCGGATGAAGTTCAAAATTTAAAGCCGATAGGTCGTTTGGATAAAGACTCTACAGGACTTTTAATTTTGACAAATGACGGTGATTTTATTAATAAATTTGCACACCCGTCAGTAAAAGTACCAAAAGTGTACAGAGTTTGCGCTACAGGTAAATTAAATCTTAATGACCTTGTTGTAATGGAAAAAGGTATAGAAATTGAAAAAGGACAAATAGCTTACGCTTTTGCGAGAATAATTGATTTTGAAAATAAAAATACTGTACTGGAAATTGTATTATATCAAGGATTAAACAGACAAATAAGAAAAATGCTTGATATTTTGGGTCATCCCGTAATTTCTTTAAAACGATTAAGTATGGGTCCTGTTGATTTGCAAGGTTTAAAAAAAGGACAATTTAAATATTTAAAACCAAAACAAATTCAACAAATAAAAAATTATTTAAATAAAATAAAAGAGAAAAAATAAGAGGCATAAATAATTATGCCTCTTATTTTAAGTAAAAAAAACAAATTAAATTCTGTTTTCCCAAACTCCGCCATCTCTGTCAACAAGTGCATCATAAAAAGACCAAATTCTAAATACTCCTGTTAAACCTAATAAAGCATGAGTTACGTTTTTATCTTTCGGTTGTTTATTAATGGCTTGACCAATTCCCGGCCATACAAGTAAAGAACAAAATGCAGCGCCTACACTTCTGCCTGATACTTCACCGTTTTTACCGTGAGTACCTTTCGCAAATGCAGGTGTAGCAATAGCCATAACTGATATCAAAATGAATACCGAACAAATTTTCTTAAACATTTTTACACTCCATTCTTAATCCACTATAGTATTATAATAAAAAGTTTATTATTCATCAATTAAGAATACTGTTGATATAACAATTCTTTGAGGGAATGTACCATTTTCTAAATAATAAGCATTGACTGCATTATTTAAAGTTGAATGCGCTTTTTTAAGGGCAGATTTATATTCTTGCCATTTGTGATTTGCAAACAGTGTTGGCACGGTAATTGCAGAAATAATACCGATAATTACGAGAGTAATTAAAACTTCGCTAAGCGTAAAAGCCTTGCGGTTGTAAGGGGGGGGGGCAAATCGATTGTCCATTTTTAACATCCTCCGTTTGATATACCACTTATACAATACCACATTTCACCGAATTTGTAAACATGTGGAGGGGAATTTTGAAAATAATAAAATATGTTATTTTAAAAGTATCGAAAAGATATTGTAAATGTATTGATTATATCAAATTCATTTTTTTTGATTCTTTCAGTGCATATTTTGCTTCTTGAGTAAATGCTTCTTTGTTAAAATTTTCAGGTTCTTTTGTTATGCATTTAAATCCGAAACCATATTGAAAAGCGGATGGTACTTGTGCAACGATGTGTTCGTATTCTCCTATTACTGAATTGACGCAGTGTTCAACCCCAGGGTCAATAACTGCCAAATCGCCTTCTTTTAATATTTTAATTTCCGGTTTGCCCTCTTTTACAACAATTAAAGCAGCTGCACCGCTTGTTATCAAATACATTTCCGTTTGTCTTTTTTCTGCTAAATTAGGATGTTTATGCAATTTTTCGTCTTTTCTTAAATCAGACATTGCATAAATATTTTCATCATCCGTTTGTACAAGAGAAGCGCCTAAAAAAGGAGTTTGTCCTTTGCTTGAACCTAGTGCCGTAGAATTTGTTACCCAGTTCGTTTTTTCAAGTGTCCAATTGTTTAATTTGTCGTTTAGATTGTATACCGCTGCATTTTTATCGATAAATTTTAATCCGCTTATGTCAAAGCCCGTGTTATCGACTTTTTTTAGGTATTCATAAACAGTTTCTTTTTCTTCTTGATTAAAATTGTATTCTTCTAATTTTTTTATAAGGTTTTCTTTATTTCCGTAAGATTCTTTCCAATAAAGCATATCGGTGTTTTCTTTATTGTTGTACAAAATACCTGCTTTTTTTAGTTTCGTAATTAATTCTTTAGGCATATCATCGGCATTGTCTGTTCTCACAAATCTTGAATCAGTGTGTACCATCCTTGTTTGTTTGAAAATAGGCATAATTACGGCTATTTCTTCATCGGTAAACCCTTTTTCTTTTAATAAATTTTCTTCAAATTTATTATTATAAAATTGATTAAATCTTACATATCCGTTTTCTTTTGTCGCAATAATTCCTTTGTCGAGCAATTTATCAAAAATATTTTTTGATTTTTCAAATTTTAATCGGTTTTCTTCACTCATCATATCTTTTTTTGAATTTAAGTCAAAAATTAGATTGTTTGCCGATTCGTATTTATTTATGTTTAATTCTTTTAAAAAGTTTTCTGATTTGAGTTCATCGGGTAATAACATTGCAGGCGGAAAATCACCGTTATAAAGGTGTGAATTATAATAAGCCAGTTCTAAAAATTTGTTTTTAATATTCTCATCTTCTGCATTTTTGCCGTATCGCTCATACCAATCGTAATCTTTTTTAGAAAAAATTACCATCGGATAACCTTTTTTTATATTGATTTTTGCTTCAGTGCCGCCGTTAATCATAACTGCGGAATTTTCATTTAAAGGAACGGTTTTTCCTTTTATTTCAAAAGTTCCTTCGCATTTTTTCGGAATTATAACTTGGGTGTCATATAAAAATTCGTTATCTCTATTTAGGTATGAAATTGCTTTTTCACCATATATAACTTCGGTTTGCGAATCAAAATCAATAACATAAGACCCGTTATTTTTTGTTTCAAGTAATGGAATATCTTCTTCTTTTGTAATAATAAATGCGCTTTTTATTGCAGGTGCATTTCCTCTAAAAGAAACAGGTAAAAAATTAGCCCTGACGTTTGCGCTTGAGTAATTTGCAACAGGTTTCTCGGCATTATTTTGCAAAAGTTTTGAATTATTCTTTTGTGCCGTGTTTTTTATGTTATTAATTTGATTTTTTATTCCCGTGATTTTCATATTTCAACCCTATTATAAATATTAACGAGTAAATGGCTTAAAAATTGCTTTATTAATTAAGAAATGTAAAATAACTTTGTCATATTATAATAAATAATAAAATCACTCAGACGTTATTCGCAATACTATTAATTGTTAAGTAATTTTCTTGCAAAAGCAATTGATTCTTCGTTTATTTCACCGGCACTTAACAGTGCAATTGCTTTTATTCTGTTTTCTCCCTGTAAATTATATACTGAAACTTTTGTTTGTTCCGCTTGTGTTTTCTTTACATAAAAATGTGTATTTGCTTTTGAAGCTATTATCGGCTGATGTGTAATAAGTATAATTTGATGAGTTTTTGATAAATTTATTAAGCTTTCTGCAACTGCTTGTGAGGCAATACCTGAAATTCCGGTATCAATTTCATCAAAAATAACCGTATTAGTTTTATCGGCTTTTGCAAAAATTGTTTTGATTGCAAGCATTACTCTTGAAATTTCTCCGCCTGAAGCTGTTTTCGCCAGCGGTTTTAAATTTTCCGATACATTTGTAGAAATTAAAAATTCTACATTGTCTGTTCCATTTTCATTTATATTGCAAGGTTCTATTGCAATTTCAAATTTTGCTTTCGGTAATTCGAGTTTGTCTAATTCTAATGTTACTGATTTAGAAAGTGTTTTTGCTAATTCTTTTCTATCGTTACTGATTGTTATTGCAAGTTTATCGATTTCCGTTTTTAAAACTTGAATTTCTTTTTCCGTATTAATTAATTCATCTTGAGATACGGAAATTTCGTTTAATTCGCTTGTTAATTTTTCATAAGTATTTAAAACATTTTCTAATGAATTACCGTATTTACGTTTGATTTTTTCAAGCAAACTAAGACGATTGCA
The DNA here is from genome assembly GCA_964527005.1 of uncultured Muribaculaceae bacterium. Classification (GTDB taxonomy): domain Bacteria; phylum Cyanobacteriota; class Vampirovibrionia; order Gastranaerophilales; family Gastranaerophilaceae; genus Avigastranaerophilus. The sequence continues at coordinate 26,679 of CAZGRH010000001.1, forward strand.
TATAATATCCATTCGTTCATTGTCATTTTCTTTTGAATCCGCATAATTTCTTAACTGATTTGAGATTTCTTTCAGTGTTTCAAATGCGTTTATAAAGTCTTCTTCCAATGGATTAATGTCGTTATCTAACCGTGAAAGTTTTGAAATATTAGATTTTATATCACTTAAAACGCTTAAAATGTTGCTATCGTTGCCATATAAAGCCCAATATGAAGAATATGACAATTCTTTTAATTTTTCTACATTAGAAAGAATATCAAGTTCTTTTGTTAATTTTTCGCATTCATTAATATCTTCAATTTGTGCATTTTCAATTTCTTCAATTTGGAATTTTAAAAAATCTTCTTGTTGTTGAGTCGTATTTATTAAATTGTTTAATTCATCAAGTTTTTTTTGTAAATTCAAAAAATTATGATATTTTTCTTTAAAAAGAATTACATTGTCTTTGTGCGATTTTGGCGCAAAATTATCAAGTAAAGTTATATGATTTTTAGGTTGAAGATAATTATAGCTTTTATTTTGCGTATGAATATCAAGAAGTTTTTCTCTTATATTTTTTATAAATTCTTGAGTAACCATAACTCCGTTAATTCTGTAACGATTAGCGGATGGCATAATTTCTTTCGAAATAATCAGTTCATCGTCAAAGATTTCAATTCCGTTTTCATTAAAAACAGAGCGTTCAAAATCTTTTTCAACGCCGATGGTAAGCTCAATAATAGCTTTTTCTTTTCCTGTTTTTATTTGTTCTTTTGAAGATTTTGCACCTAATGCTGAGTCTATTGCTCCGATAATAATACTTTTGCCGGCACCTGTTTCACCCGTAAAAACATTAAACCCATTATTAAAATCTAATGTGATTTCATCAATTAAAATATAATTTTTTACGGTAACGGATTTAATCATTTTGTCCTTTCCACGATAAACCCCAGTGTAATTTTTCTCTTAATACGGAATAAAAAGAATTTTTTTCAATATTTAAAAGAATTAATTTGGCTTTATTTTTGCATTTCTTTATTTCAATTATTTCATCGGTATCGATGGAAAAGATTTCTTGTCCGTCGGCTGAAAGTTTAAACGGTTGACTTGCAGGACTTGATGATACTTTTATAATTTCTTGTGACGGAACAACAATAGGTCTTGCATTCATTGTATGCGGGCAAATAGGAACAATAACTATTGCATCTAATGTTGGTGTTAAAATCGGACCTCCGGCAGAAAGTGTATATGCCGTTGAGCCTGTCGGTGTCGAAATTATTATTCCGTCTGCAAGATAATCACATACAATATTGTCATTAATACGTACATATAATCTGGATGTTCTTGAAAAAGCTTCACCTTTAATCACAATATCGTTAAGTGCATTTATTTTTTCGTTTAAGGCAGAAAGCATTGTTCTTTCTTCTATTTTAAAACTTCCGTTTAAAAGACAATTTATTGCTTCTTCATATTGGTTTGCACTTGCTTGTGATAAAAATCCTAATCTTCCAAGATTTATGCCTAATATGGGAACATTAAATTCGGCATAAAATCTTGCAGCTTTTAAAATTGTGCCATCTCCGCCAAGAATAATTGCGCATGTTATTTCTTTTTCAAAATCTTTTGTTGTGCTTATTTGTGAATTAATTCCGTGTTTTTGTAAAATATCATTGATTTTTTGCGCACAACAATAAGCTTTTTTATTATCTGAATTATAAAAAATACCGATATTGTTTATATTTATCTCTTTATCGTTTTGTGATTTTATAATTTCAGGCATTTTATTCTCCGATTTTATACGCCATTAAAAGTCCGTCAGGCAAATCCAAAATTTGTGTTTGATAATCTTTGTGCGAAGAAATAGCGTTAACAAACGGTTTTGTCTTTTCTAAGTGTGATGTAATATTATCTGCTAAAATTACTCCGCCTTTTCTTAATAGCGGGTGAACAGCTTCAAAATATCTTATATATTCTTTTTTATTTGCATCTATAAATATAATATCAAATTCATCTTCAATTTCTGTCGTTATAACTTCATAAGCGTCACCGGTTTTAAAATTTACGACATGGGATAATCCGCAATATTCAATGTTCGCTTTTGCCAAACATTGTCTTTTTTCCCAAAATTCAACCGTCGTTAATTTGCCTTGAGTTTCATTCAATGCATCGGCAAACCATAATCCCGAATATCCGTTAGAAGTTCCTATTTCTAAAACTTTTTTTGCATTCATTATTTTTACAAGCATATTCATAAAATTGCCTGTTTGATGAGATACATTCCAAAACTCGTCAGCTGTTTTTTCTAATTTTTCCAGTGTTTCAATTGTTTGCTCGTTCATTTTATCTTTCCAATATAGTAATCATATTCACATAATCATTTATAGGAACGGTTTGAATTGCTTTTGATTTTGACATGTCATAAACAACATATTTTAAATCAGCCATATTTGTAACTATTGCCATATTTGAATTAGGAATTGGTGTAAAGGCTTTTGAAAAACCATTTGTAGGAAGTTTTTCGTTATGAATTTTTTTATTTTTTAAATCGTAAGTGTAAATTGTATTATTTCCCGCACATAAAATATAAATATTATCGTTATTTTGGTAAATGTCAACGGGTTTTTCGCCAACGGGAATATCTTTTATTCCTGTTGCGTACATTTGAGAATTTTGAAGAAGTTTTTCATCGGCGGTATATTCTTTTTGAATTGTTTCATAATCCGTAACTATATCTTCCGTATAATTTTGAGCTTCTTTTAGTTCATCTTGAGTTAATTTTGTTGCTTCTTTTATTTCTTTTTGTGATTTAGTTACTTTTGTATCTTGAAATAAATCGAAATATACTATTCTTAAATCGGGTTTTGTTCTGGCAATTAAATACAAAACATTTTCACCTAATATTATTTCTGTAGTATTAGGATAATTAGTAATCAGTTTATTTGAATAATTTTCATCAAGATTTAAAAGATATATGTTTGAGGTTTGCATATCCATATATGCTATTTGATTGGAATTTTTTGACAGTGTTAATCTTTGAGGAGCACCGACAAGTTGTATCTTTTCTTTCATTGTCATTGTTTCTAAGTCAATTACCGACAAAGATTCATCTTTTGTACTTGCAACATAAGCTTTGTTATTTTTATTATCAACCAAAATTTCAGACGGATAAGAGGTTAAATCAATGTGTTTTGCAACATATTCGTTTTTAACATCAATTACATCTAAGTTCTTTTTGTTTGCGGTTGCAACTAATAAAAATTGACCGTTCAAAACAGGCTTTATATCTTTCATTACGCCCGATGTTTTTAGAGAATATAACGGTTCAGAGATAGATGAAGAATATACTTGCAGATATTCCGTTTGAAAATTATTTACAAAAAACAGTTTATTTTTTAATTGTAAAGGAATATTTTGTATTTTTGTATCCGTAATTTTCTTACCGTTTGGAAGCGGTGCTCTTTTCTTTGCAACAAAAGCAGTGGTTTTTGCACTGCCGACCAAAGGAATTTGAACATCGCCTATAATTCCTGCTAATGTATCCGGTAAAACGAGTCCTTTTGGAACCATAATATCTTGAGGTAATAATCCGGTTTTTATTTCTTTTGGCAAATCGGGTATATCTTTTACGCTATATATTCCTTCTTCTGATTTCGTTACTTTTAACAAAGATAAATTATTATTGAATAAAATCATATCCGGCAATTTATCAATTGTTTGATTTTCGGGATATGTTTTAACAATTTTTATACTTTCTACTTCGCACGGATATGCGGGATATACCGGCAAATACATTATTTTATCGCTATATATAACAACTCCGTCAAATCTGACTGTCGGAACTTTTTTCTGTGAAAGTAAATAATCTTTTACATTTTTAGGTAATTGTGATGCATTTGCATACAATGCATTTACAAATAATATTAAAAATGCCAATAATAATGATTTTATCTTCATTAAAACCTCTGTTAATTATGGAGTACATTTTTCATTTTATCAATGAAATTTACTGATGTCTTGTTGTTAAATTTTATTTCATACAATTTTTTATATAATTCTTTTTCTTCTGCTGAAATATTTTGAGGCGTTTTTATTTTAACAACAAAGTTGTGATTTCCTCTTTTTGACGGATTTCCCAAATGTGGTACTCCCGCACCTTTTAATTGAAGTACTGTATCGTTTTGCACTCCTTGCGGAATTGTTAAATTTTGTTTGCCGTCTAGCGTATCAACTTCAATAACATCTCCTAATGCTGCTTGAGAAAAATCAAGTTCAATTGAAGAATATATGTCAAACCCGTTACGTTCAAACTTTTTATGTTCTTTTGTGTATATTACTACTATTAAATCACCTGTTCTGCCGCCATTTTTACCGCAATTTCCTTCTCCCGATAAACCGATTTTTGAACCGTTATCAACACCTGCGGGTATGTTTATTGTTAATGTTCTTTCGACTTCAAGTCTGCCGTCACCATTACATTTTTTGCAAGGCTTTTTGTTTATTTTTCCTGTTCCGTTGCAGTTCGGGCAAGTCGTAATTTGTCTAAAACTGCCAAGCGGAGTGTTCGTAACTTGTTGAACTCTTCCTGAACCGCCACAAGTCGGGCATGTTTCGGGTTTAGAACCTTTTTCTGCACCTGTTCCGTTGCATTCATTACATGTTTCCAAATGTGAAATTTTAACTTCTTTTTTTGTACCAAAAACCGCTTCTTCAAATTCGATTTGTAAATTTAGTCTTAAATCGGCACCGTTTTGCGGACTGTTTGGGTTCGTTGTTCTTTGTGAAAATCCGCCAAATCCGCCGAAAAAGCTTTCAAATATATCGTTTAAATCTCCAAACCCGCCGTCAAACGGACCTGATGTGTTAAATCCTGCATCTCTTAATCCGTCTTCTCCGTATCTGTCATAAGTTGCACGCTTATTGTCATCCATTAATGTTTCATAAGCTTTTCCCAATTCTTTAAATTTAGCTTCCGCATCCGGTTCTTTATTTACGTCCGGATGATATTTTCTTGCCATTTTTCTAAAGGCAGATTTTATTTCGTCTTTTGTAGCGTCTTTATTGACACCTAATATTTCGTAAAAATCACTCATTTTCTTCTAATCTTTCAGCTATGTTTCTTATTTTACCGCAACTGCAACCATTGCCGGTCTTAGTACTTTATCTCCAAGTTTATATCCTTTTTGTAATTCATTTATAATTGTTTCTTCAGGATATTCTTCTGTTTGTGTTTGCATAACAGCTTCGTGTAAATTAGGGTCAAATTTTTCACCTACACTTTTAATTTGTTCCAAACCAAGTTTTGTTAATGAATCCATTAATTGTTTGTTTAAAACATGGAAACTTTCTTTCATTTTTTCAATGTCATCAATTTTTTCAATTGCTTGTTGTGCTCTGTCAAAATTGTCAACAACTTCTATTATTTTTTTCATGCATTCTTGAGCGCCGTATTTTAATAATGCTTCACGTTCTTGAACTTGTCTTTTTCTGTAATTATCAAAATCGGCGGCTAACCTTATGTATTGATTGTTAAGTGTTTCAAGTTCCGCTTTTGTTTTTTCCAGTTCATTATTTTCGGGATTGTTTTCTTCCTCGGGTGTTTGAGGCGTTTGAATTTCTTCTTTTTTTTCTTCTTCTTGTGTGTTATTTTCTTCTTGTATTTCTTGTGAATTTAGTTCTTCAGTCATTTTTTTTCCTTTATCTCCCTTTTTTTCGGTGTGATCTATAAACGGATTGTTTTTATTAATTTTACTTTCAAAAAAATTTTTCATAAAGTCCTCTGCTATTCCTATTTTATAATTATAAAATATTAATATTTTTACTCAAGATATATTAATTTTTTCTTAACTTTTCTACTAATTTAATATTGAGAATGATTTAGAAAAAGGGTATTATATAATTAGGCAGGTAATAATGGCGAAAATAAAAAAAATCAGTTTTTCCGATACGTTAAATATAAAAAAATTAATTTCCGTAGTTTGTGCGGATAATATTTTAAACTACAGACGTTTATTTTTGATTTCAGTTCCGACTACTTATCTTCAAAATTTATTTTATAGTGTTCATTTTAGAAAATTTGAAGAAACTTATGTAGTATCAGATAATAAAGATAATTTAAAAGGCTTAATTACCGTACGGGCACAAGTCGGAAATCCGTTTAAGTGGCAAATTAAACGATTATTTCTTGCTCCTAATTGTCATGAAGAAGGTAAACAATTAGTAGAATATATAGTTGCAAAATTTGGTGCAAGGGGTGTAGACACATTTTATGTTGCGGTCAGTGATAATAATAATGAGCTTATAGATTTGTTTATCAAAGGTTGCGGTTTTAGATATTGTTCAAATGATGAACTTTGGAGTGTTTCAAATATTAATTTTATAACTGAAAATTTAAATGAAAAAAATTTTAAAACATTCAAAAATTCTGATTCTGAAAAAGTAGCGGAACTTTATAATGATAATTTGATTACGCTTTATAAATATTCTCTTCAAAAAGAAAAAGAAGAATTTAACGAGCGAATTTTTCAGGGAATAAATTCTGCTTTGGCATTTAAGTATTTATATCAAGATGAGGATGAAAACAGAATTAAAGCATATTTGGAAATAAAGACGCTAGATAATACAAATTATTTTATAGATACAATTATTCCTCTTCAATATATTGATTTATATCCTGTTGTTATTTCTTTTGCCGTGAAAAAAATTATAAAAAGAAATAAAAATTTTAAATTGTATATAAGAAATAAGAAATATCTTCAGGGCGGAGAGGTAATTTCTGCATTTTGCAAAGAAAATCGTTTTGAATTATTGCAAAATAATGCAATTTTGGTTCGTGATTTCTTTAAAACGGTAAAACAAGAATCAAAAAGTTTTAACGAAGCAATTATTTTCAGCGGAATAGAAGTTTAAATAAATTGATTAATTATTTATTAAATATTTTGCTCGGTCACAAATTTCAAGTTTGTGAAAATTCATTTCTTGCGATTTTTGAATAACATATTTTATTAAATTTATAATGTTTTCATCAGGTTTGGAATTTCGATATTTGTTCAACCAACTGTTTTCAATGTCTATTACGATTATTTCTATATTATTTTTTTTGTTAAATGTCAGCCAATTATCAATTTCTTGTTTTGTGTCGTTAATATCGGGAATAATTATAAATTTGCTTATTACGTTATAGGATTTTTTTTGAGCTTTTGCATATTTCTTTAAATGATTACATACTTTATCAAAAGCATCAATTTGTTTTATTTTTTTGTAAGTTTCACGGCAAGAAGAATCAATTGAAATTACAACGGAAAGTTGCCCTGAAGTAATACCTTTTTCAATAGCTTTTGAATATTTTATACCGGAGGACGGTACCCTTATATTATCAAAACCATTTTTTAGAAATAGGGATATTAATTTGTCAAATTCGGGTAAAATAGTCGGTTCTCCGCCTCCGAAACCGATTGCTCCGTTTTTGCGAATTATTTTTTTATCAAACATATCTTTTATTATCGGATAAATGTTGTATGTTTTTAGTGAATTGTAGCGTTTTTTATCTTCTTCCGTATAGCAATATGTGCAACGGCAATTACATTTTGTAAAATGGTCAAAAATTATACTGTCAAGATAGTTTGCTTGAGTCCATTCTCTTTCTTCTAAAAATACACACCCTTCGCAACCTTTAACGGTATTTCCGCTTTTTTGAATTTGTCTGTAATTTTCTTTGATTTTAAAAAATTCATCCCAATTGATTTTTTCACCGTGATAATTCTCAAAAATCATAGAGTTTCCGCCCCCGGGGGCGCTTACATAACAACAAAGCTTTACGTTAGAACCGTAAACACCGTTATCGAAACAAACTCCGGATTCTAACCATTTACAACTGATATAACGTTCTTTTTTTATTTCCGACATAATTCTCTTATTTAAAATTACAATTTAAAAGTCTGCAATTCATTTTGCATTTTGATATTTTTTCTCTTATTTCATCTGCTTTTGAGCTATACCATAAATCTTGCGGCAGATTATCTTTTAAATTTCCAATCGGCTCCATGCAGAAACATATTCTCCGATTTCCGTAAGGGTCAATTGCAAAATTATTTTCGCCTACGCTGCATTGAATTGATTGTATATCTTTCGGATTATCAATTAAAATTTTAAATGCGTTTAATTGATTAAAACTGTTGCCAATAGGGTATCCTTTATTTTTTAATTCAATCATTTCATCAATTGCATTAAGTGCGGATTGTTTTATATTTTGTTTATAAATTTGTTCTTCGGAATTTACTGCCGTAGAAAATGCATCTCCGTTATCCATAAGTTGAAAGCTTACTCCGATGTTTTCTGTTTTGCAAAATTCCGCAATAGGTTTTATTTCGTTTAAATTAGACGGCATAACAACGGTTGATAAATAGATATTTTTCCATTTGTGTCCTGTTTTGTGTTTGTTTAAATAATTCAAATTTTGAAGAGAATTTATTGTTCTTTCAAACGCATCGTCACGTCCTCTTGAAATATTGTGAATTTTCGGTTCTTTAATTGCGTTTATAGAGAATGTTATATTCGTAAAAGCGGAATATAAAACTTTTTCTATTTTGTCCGGAAGTGCTAATCCGTTAGTAACGACATTGACCGTATCGCCTAAATTTGAGGCATATTCCGCCATCTCAAATACATCTTCACGAATAAAAGGTTCTCCGCCTGAAATTATAAATTGATAATTTCCCATCCAAGAGTGCAAGTTAAAAAGAATTGTTTTCCATTCTTCAATTGTTAATTCTTTTTCTTTCATTTCTGCGGGCGTTTTCCAACCGTTACAAGTAATACATCTCGATTGACAACGTTCCGTATTATTAAATGAAAATGATATGGGCTTTTTATTCGGTGATATCGGCATAATTAACAATCCAAATTAATTTGTGAAAATAATGTAATCTTGTTTTTTCCTCGATTTTTTGAATTATAAAGTGCGTGTTCAGCGTATCTTATTAAAGAATTTGCGTTTTCTTCAAAGTTATCAACATTTGGATAAGAGGCGATTCCGCCTGAAATTTTTACGGGATGACGTTCATCTTCACCTGCAGGCACAAAAGACATTTTTTCTACATCTCGTCTAAATCTTTCTGCAAAAATAAAGGCATTGGATTCGCTTGTATTTGGAAGAATAACCATAAATTCTTCATCACCGTATCTAGTTACTACATCTTCTTTTCTCGCTAAATTTAAAAGCATATCGGATAGCCTTTTAAGTAAAATATCCCCTTGTTCATAACCGTACATATCATTAATAACTTTAAAAAAGTCAATATCGAATAATATGCAAGATACCGGAGTTTTGTATCTTTTTGAGCGTGATAATTCTTCTTCAAGTCTTTCAAGTAAATATTTGCGGTTATGTAAACCTGTTAAATCGTCCGTTGTTGAAATATTGGAAATTTTTTCTTTTAGTTCGCTTATTTTCGTTAAATTATTGACTTTTACCGAAAAATCAAATTCGTTTATCGGTTTTAAAATATAATCATAAGCTTCTGCACGAATATTTATGTCAACGGGAATTTTGTCCGTAACGAATAATACGCAAGTCGGAAATTTCATAACCATTGAAAGTTCTTTTAGCTTTTCATAAGAAATATTTATAATTGCAACAGAAGGATTATATTGCTCTATATGAGGCAGTTCAATATTATCAAGAGTTTTAATATCATATTTTGTATATTTTTTTGCTAAATCTGTTAATTGTTGGCTGTTACTTTGTGAAAAAATAATTAAATTATTCATTAAATAATCCTTTCCGTTTATTAATTTAATTTTATCAAATTTCTTAAAAAAGTAAATAAATATAGTATTTTGTTTCATATTTTAAATAACTTGCCTGCGTGAAAGTTTATAAATATAATATAATTGGGAGGGATATCGTGCAAAGACAAAATTACACTTGCCAATATGAAACTGATATGTATACATCAGCTTATGAACAGTATTATTTTAAAAATATGTCAACGGCACGAGTTAAACCGATAAATCATCAAGTTTATAAGTCGGTGAAAAGAAAACGCAAAAATAATATTTTAAATAAAATTATAACTTTTTCTTTTTTTATGGCTTTGTTGTTCGGAGTGTTCCCGTATTCTTTTAATAACTATGTTACAAATCTTTTTCCTCCGAATTCAAAAAAAATGTTAAATGTCGATTATAACCATTTGTTGTATCCAACGAATGATTATTTATATAAAGATTTGTTCTTGGGAAAATATATAATTAAAAATACCGAATATTCAAAACCTTTGATGATAGATATGAAAGAATCTTATGAACGACAAGGTTTGAAAAAACAATTGTTAAATTTGGCTTCCGGCTATAAAAAAATATCACCGTCAATTTATGTATGGGAATATGATACAAAGTCTTATGTAAATATTAATGCTGATGATATATATCCTGCGGCAAGTATAATAAAAATACCTGTTTTAATTGAAATGTTTAGAGAAATTGAAAAAGGCAATTTCGGCTTATATGATAAAATGGTTTTGGAAGATTATTACAGAGCGTCGGGGTCCGGAAAACTTCAATATTCTCAAGGTGGAATTGCTCATACAATGGATTATTTGGCAAGAATAATGATAGAAAATTCCGATAATTCTTCTACAAATATGATAATGGCGAAAATGGGCGGAATGCCGGAAGTAAATCGTGCATTAAATAAATGGGGTTTACATCGGACTCATATTAATAATTGGTTGCCTGATTTGGCGGGTACTAATGTTACAACCGCAAAAGAAATGGCAAAAATGCTATATAATATTGACTCTACAAATATTTTAAATTCCGATTCAAAAAAGCATATATCTGATTACCTTTCTCATGTTAAAAATAATCGACTTTTACGGGCGGGATTGCCTGCGGGAGCTCAGTTATTGCATAAAACAGGAGATATAGGTTTTATGCTCGGTGATGCGGGTATAGTTAAAACTGCCAACGGTAAAAAATACCTTGTTGTTATTTTGGCAAAACGTCCTTATAATAATCAACAAGGCAAAAATTTTATAGTTGAAGCTTCTAAATTAATTTACAATAATATTGCATATTAATTATATTCGCAATTATGCGTATACATAAGGCGGACCGTTTTTTGTTTCAAACAGAATGTTATCAGCAAGTTGTTTTAATTCTTCTTTTGATTTGTTACCGCTCGTTGCTTGTCTGTCAAAATTTTCTATTAACGGATTAATTGCACTTTCTTTTTTTGCTTTAAAATTTCTGATTTCAACATCTACAAGACGTTTTCTTAAATTTAATTCTGTTTTTGCATTTTCTTTCAGTACTGCAACATCTTTAATAGCGTCAATTGCTTGTTTAAAAATATAACCGATTGCACTTGATAATGTAAATGCGTGAAAAATATATCTTGTAAATTTGTTTTTCGGATTTAGAACCCAATTATATAAATGTCCTCTGTTTTCATCTATATAGCAATAATATTGAATTTTTTTGGGAATACCGCCAAGCGCCGTGGGTGCATCCGCAAATATCATTTTTTTTGTAGTTTCAACCGAATTAATAATTTCTTGAATTTTATCATTGCTTAAATTATATTTTTGTCCGATTTCTTTTACAAATTCGGGCTTTGCGCAAATGGATTTCAGCATTTCAATAATTTGCGGAATATCATCGTTATTTGAATTTTGGCTCATTTTTTTTATGGATTCTATTGTCGCTTCTGTTATGTTGTTGGCAAAATTATTTGTTGCCTGAGCGGTTTTCCTAATATTTGATATACTGTATTTGCCCAGTAAAATTGCACTAATAACGACTCCTGCCGTAAGTGCAATATATTTTATATTGTTTTTCATTTCTTTTTTATTTGTATTTTCGTCTTTGTTTTTATTTTTAATAGGATTGTTTTTGAAAGAAATATATTGATTTAATAAATTTGAGTTTCCGAAAGAATTTTGTTCATTATTTAAAATAAAATCAAAATGTTTTATATTTTTGTTCATTAATTCGTTAACAACATCCAGTTTTCCCGAAAAAGATTGTCTTTCAACATCAATTAAATTTTCTTGAAGATATTTTTCTATATCTGCAGATTTTTTCTTTGTCCAAATTTCTTTAACTCCGTCAACAAATTTTGTTGCGGTAATTGTAATTGCACTCATTAAAAACACTGCGGCAGCGCCTAAGATGTTTTTAAAATTAGGATCTCTTATTGCTCTGTATAGTGCAAATTGCGGTTCTTCTTTTATGTTCATGTTTACCGCCAAATCGGGTAATTGTTCAAAACTTTTTGAATTAAATATTGCATTTGACGATTTTTTTAAAATTATACTTAATCCCGCACAACCCGATAATATTATTCCTGTTCCTATTAATAACGGTTTTATTGCATTTTTAACATTAAAACAACTTTCTTCTTTATTGTTATTGTCAATTTGTGTTGATTTAGTGTTTGTCGGATTATAAATCAAAAGTGAATTTTCAATTTCATTAAAATTAAATTGTTGTTGAGGTTGCTTTATGCAATTGTTTAATAATACACCTTTAAGTGTTCCGTTAATTTTTTGTTTTTCTTGTGCTTTAATCATTCCTACATTCATCTTTATCCCTATTCCTGTCTTTTTTCTTTCCTGACATTATTTTTATAATATATTTCTTTATTTCTCTTGATTTAAAAATTTGTAAATTTTCTTCATTGTTATAATTTTCATCTTCCATTTCCGGAAAAAATAACAGTACAAATTTTTTTAATTTCTTTTTAACTTTTTCAATAACTTCTTTTTGAATAAATTTTTTAAATTCTCCGAATATGGCAATTAATTTTTCCGTAGCATGTTGAATTATTTGGTTTATATTTTGACGTAAATTGGCGAATTTCGTTAGTAAATTTGGTATATTTGACATAAAATTTAAAAACGGAGTTATCAAAATATTATTTATGAATGCAATCGGTTTTTGTAAAAATTGAGGCGCATTATTTTGCAGAATTAACAGTGAGTTTTGAATTTTTTCCGCAAATTTATCTATATTTTTTCCTAATCGGGTTAAATATTCCAATTCTTTTTGAAAACGTTCTTGAGCATTTTCAACTCTTTGTTCTTGAGCTTTCATTGCTAAGCCGACTGCATAGCACTTCATAAAAGACCATTCGTTTGATGCTTTTATTGGTTGGGAATTTTTTATTTTGGCTCCACCGCCTCCGCCCATAGCTCCGCTGCAAATAGGACAAGCTGCGGGTGGCAAGCCATGAGGGCATAATCCCGCTTTATTTGTTTGTTGAGATATGGGTGATGTTAAGTTTGTAGACATAAAAACCTTACTTTTACGGTACGTAAGGCAGCTCAACCAACATTAAATATTAATCGGATTTCGCAATTAATATTTACTATGGAGCATTCCGGCTTTAACGGTCGCGATCCGGCTCGGGGCTTGCACCCGATTTCCTCGTTTTTATAACTGTTACAAATTATTTATTGTAACAACACTTTTTATTTTAGCATAAACAAAAATTATTTTAGCAAAACAAACTGAGAAATATTCGTTTTACACATTAAATCTAAAGTGAACGATGTCGCCGTCTTGAATTATATAATCTTTACCTTCAAGTCTTGTTACCCCACGTTCTCTTGCAACGACATAAGAACCTGCATCTACAAAGTCGTTATATCCTGTAACTTCGGCTCTGATAAACCCTTTTTCAAAGTCAGTATGAATAACACCTGCAGCTTGAGGTGCTTTGGAGCCTGATTTTACCGTCCAAGCGTGAACTTCTTTTTCTCCTGCCGTAATAAATGTCGTCAAATTAAGTAATTTATATACGGATTTAATCATTCGTTCAATGCCGGAGCTTTCAACTCCGAGGTCTTTTAAATAGTCTTTTGCTTCTTCTTGTGATAAATCAACTAATTCAGCTTCTATTTTTGCAGAAATAACAACAACGTCAGCACCATGCTTGTTTGCATATTCTTTTACCGTATCAACATAAGCATTGCCGTTCGCTAAATCTGTTTCGCTTACATTTGCCGCATAAATTACCGGTTTTATGCACATTAGTTGAGAATTCTTTGCAACAACTAATTCGTCATCTTCAAAATGTTCTTCGGGATTAATAAATGTTTCTTTGGAAATTAATTCATATAATTTTGAAAGTACTTTTTGTTCTAAAATTGCTTGTTTATCACCTGTTTTTGCTATTTTTGAAATTCTTTCAATTCTTTTTTCCAAAGATGCCATGTCGGCAAGGGCTAATTCCGTGTTAATAATTTCAATATCATCAATCGGGTTTATTTTTCCGGAAACGTGAATTGTATTTACGTCATCAAAACATCTGACAACTTGTATAATTGCATCAACTTCTCTGATATTTGCCAAAAATTGGTTGCCAAGCCCTTCTCCTTTGCTTGCACCTTTAACTAAACCAGCTATATCAACAAATTCAACGGCTGTCGGAATAATAGTTTGTGTTTTTACCAGATTTGCTAAAATCTGTAATCTTTCATCAGGAACATTTACGACTCCAACATTCGGCTCTATTGTGCAAAACGGAAAGTTTGCGCTTTGTGCATTGTTTGATGATGTAAGTGCATTAAATAAAGTTGATTTTCCCACATTGGGAAGTCCTACAATTCCTGTTCTTAACATAAATATTCCCTTTCAAATTAATTATAGCGTAATATAAACACAATCGCTAAGCAAGTTTGAGAAAATCAAAAAATTTAAATTTGTTGAAAAAATTTAATCTTATTATGTTTAATTAATGTTTGGGGTACTTGTCATCCGGTTAATCAGTTTGTATATTGTATTTAAATCATGTTCGCTTAATCTCGGAAGTATTTCAATTATTTTTTCAATTTTCTGAGAATTCGTAATTTTGACATGATTAAAATCAAACAAATCTTTTAAATCAACATTTAAAACATCTGCTATTTTTATAAAATTTTTGGTAGGGAAATTTATACCGCATTCAATCGCACTTAATGTTCTTTGGTCAATATCAATCATCTCCGCTAAATCTTGTTGGGTGATTTGTTTTGCTTTTCGTAATTCTTTTATACGTTTACCAAGAAGCTTTTTAATATTGTCCATTACGTTAACCTCTTTCTTTGTTAATTATCGTTAATTGATAATCAAAAGTTAACGTTGTATAAATGGTTAATATCTTGATTTTACCATTTATCCATGGTAATTACTATTTATATCGAGTATTTTTTTGAGATATAGGATTTTTTTATAGTAATTTTATGTGGAATTTGTTTAAAGTTTTTGATGATAATGCAAAATATTACGGTCATTTTATATCATTGGGATATAACTGCGAAAATGCTTTCAGATTTTTTAAAAAATATAAATTTGTGGAAGCAAGTCTTTTTACGTGGTGCAATAGTGTAAATATAGAAAATTTTAATTTAATATTGAATAATTTTGATAAAATAGGCACGGAGGGTTTTACGTTTAACGGAGCAATGTGGAAAGACAATTTAAATAATATATATTTCCATGGTCTTGAAACGAAAAATTTTAAATATAATCAAACACCCGAAGAAACGGAAAAATTAGAGTCGGAATTAATAAGCAGAATAGCTCATTTAAAAGAAAAATTTAAAAATCAAGGTAATGACGGCAAAAAAAATTTATATACATATACATACCGAAGAAACGGCGAAACGTTGGAACGGGTGAAAATAAATATATTGAACTTGAAAAATAATATTAAAAATTTTTGTTTAAATGAATTTGATTTATTGGTTATATTGGAAAAAGAGGAAGAATTAAATCAATTGAGTTTTGATGATAATGTTTATATAAGATTTGTAGATAAATTTGCTCCTGAAAATAATGTGCCGACAAAAAAATATGACAAAAAATCTTGGAATAAAATTTTTAAAGAATTTAAACCGAATTTTAAGTTGAAAAAAAAGAAAAAATATAAATTTGAAGAGTATTAAAATCTGAAATAAATAAACGGGTTATATGTGTTGCTTGCGATTGTGATTGTTGATAAATAAAATAATATTAACAACCAAATGTCAACAACTACGTTGATTGTTTTGTTTTTTGAATAAATCAAATTTTTGAATATCGGAAATGAACAAATAATTGCAATTATAAATATTATTATTTCAACTGTGTCAACGTAGTATATTAATTCGTAGGTAAATTTCTTTGTGTGTAAATCTAATAATCCGAACATATTCATTAAATAAGTTAAAGCATATTGAATATTTTTCGAGCGAAAAATGACCCAACCTATAAGAAATACAAAAATGCAATAAAAATGCATTAATAAATTTGTATACCATTTATGGGGTTTTGTTTCAAAGTTTTTAATGTTTAATATTTTTTCCAAAATAATGAAAAATCCGTGCCATAAGCCCCAAATAATAAATGTCAGTTCTGCACCATGCCATAAACCTGTTAATAAAAATACAAGACCTAAATTTCTTACTGTTTTTAATTTGGAGTTGCGATTTCCTCCAAGCGGGATATAAACATATTGTTTGAACCAAGTTGATAAAGAAATATGCCATCTTCTCCAAAATTCCGTAACAGATTTTGAAATGTAAGGATAATTAAAATTCTCTAAAAAATTAAATCCGAAAATTAAACCAAGTCCTATTGCCATATCCGAATATCCGCTGAAATCGAAATATAATTGAAATGTGTATGCAATTGAGCCGAGCCATGCAATTAAATGTGAAAAATTATGCGGGTCTTGAATAAAAATTTTGTCAACTATTGCACCCATTGTGTTTGCAATTAAGACTTTTTTAGATAAGCCGATTATAAAGCGTTTTACACCTGTATTAATTTTTTCAAAATTAATTTCTCTATTGTCAATTTGTTCCGAAATATCGTGATATTTTATTATCGGACCAGCGATAAGCTGCGGAAATAAACAAATATACAGTGCAAATTTGCTTAGACTTTTCTGCGCTTTGCATTCGCCTCTGTATACATCGAAAATATATGACATTGCTTGAAAAGTATAAAATGAAATACCGATAGGCATTATTATTTCTAATGTTTGTAATTTAGAATTAAAAATTTCATTAAAAGTGTCAATAATAAAATTGAAATATTTAAAATAAACCAAAATCGCAAGATTGGTTAAAACACTAAGAAATAAAATGAGTTTTTTGTATCGAACAAATTTTGCAATTCCAATTCCGCCCAAATAATTAATCAAAACAGTTATTAACATTATTGATAAATATTTCGGTTCTCCCCAAACATAAAAAATTATACTTGCTATAAGTAATATAGAATTATGTAATTCTTTTTTTGAAAAGAAATACAACAAAAAAAGTATCGGTAAAAACAGAAATATAAAAGTCATTGAACTGAACAGCATTTTTTATTCCTTTGTTTGTAAATCATATAAATGATTGATACTTTTGATTGTAATACAAAAATTTCTAATATCGGTTTTGTAACCTTAAAATTTTTATGATGTCACGATATTTGTATACGTTTATCCCATAGGATGGGCTTTTTTATTGTTTACATTGTTCTTGAAGTAATATATTGGGGGGCTTGACATTAAACCTCAATAATTTTGGGGTATTTGGGCTTTTTTCTTTTTTTTGAAAATAATTTGTTAACAATTGTTTAAAAAAATATTTAAATCGGCGGTATTTTTCTTGACTGGCATGTTTTAGCGGGTATTATTTTATAATGGCTATTATTGCCTATGGCTAAATAATTGGTAAAAATCAATAATTTTTATATAGTTGTAGTACACCAAATGAGAGGTGAATGAATGTTGAAACAAAAATATTCTGAAAGAGTAACTCCGATGGGC
>CAZGRH010000002.1:0-10174 GCA_964527005.1 uncultured Muribaculaceae bacterium
TTCGGAATAACAATTAATGCATCAACGGTTTCTTTTAATTTTTCCAAACCTTGAAGTGCTTGATTCATTCTTTTCTTACCTTCGAAACTAAACGGTTTTGTGACAACACCGATAGTTAAGGCACCTAATTCTTTTGCAATTCTTGCAACAACGGGAGCAGCACCTGTTCCTGTTCCACCGCCCATGCCGGCAGTAACAAATACCATATCTGCTTTACCGATTGCATTAACAATTTCATCTCTTGTTTCTTCGGCAGATTTTTCACCTTTTTCCGGATTTCCGCCTGCACCTAAGCCGTTTGTTAATTTGCTGCCAATTCTGATTTTATTTTCAGCCAAAGACATTTCAAGCACTTGAACATCAGTGTTCATTGCCCAAAATTCAACACCGCCCAAACCGGCTTTTATCATACGATTTACTGCGTTTCCGCCGCCACCGCCAACACCGATAACTTTAATATCAGCAGGAGTACCGCCTACAGCGCTTGGCATTGGACTATTTACATTAGTTTCTTTTTTACCAAAGATATCCGGAACAAAATTTTCCACTTATTCGCCCTCTTTTTTTCTATTACTTTTTATTATTTAATATCTTTTTCGCACTAAAAAAGATATTGTTTCTTTGTTTATTAACATAGTATTGTAAAATTGAGAAATAGTAAAGAAGAAAACAAACTTTATTTCACTTTTTTTAATAATTGTTATAAATCGTTATGATTAATATATTTAAACTGTATTATTGATTTATGTTTTTGTTGGCTTCGCCTACAACATTTGCGAAATTTGAAATGTTTTTTGTTATATTATCATAAACAATTGACTCTTCTCCGTACGGAACGGTTGAAGTAAGTATGTCATCCACATCTTGGGAAATATCATTTAATTTTTTAATTGTTTTTTGTATCTTTTTTTGTTTATCTTTTAGAGAAAAATAATTTATTAAAGGGACAGAAGTAAACATAAATTCTGTTAGTTTTTTAAATCTTTCAATGAAACTATTCTTTTTTTGTTCTGCAAAAAAATTATTTTCTTCATTGCTTTCCGTGTTGTTTGTTTCAATGACTTCATCTAAAAGATATTCGTTATCAACTATGTTTAATCTTTTGCTTTTTCTTTTTTTAGCAGACTTAATAGAATTGGTATTTACTTTTTCTTTATTAATTTCAGAAGCAAAAAAATTAGAGCTAAATGTATTTTGTTCATTTATGACAGTATTTATATTATTTCCCGTATTTTTGGTATAAAAGTTAACGGGTTGATTAAAACTGTTAATTTCCATTTTTACATTTTCCCTATACTACCTTTATTATAATTGATTTTTTAATATTTTTTTCATTTAAATATATGAATTTTATAATTGTGATTTTTAGTTAATTAATTTCGATTTTTAGTAATTCAGGGTATTTTCTTGATAAAAAGGAATATTCGTTTTCGGTTAATTTCATAGCTTTTATTGAATCAACCATTTTTTCATAATATTCTTGTTTAAATTCTTCTTTTATCATTGAGTAATAGTAAAATATATTATGAATTTTGTAAAATAAGAAATCTCTTCTTAAAGGTTCAAAAGTATTTGTTTGTTTCATTAAATTTTCTACAATGTCAAAAATTTTAATATGGTCAATAAGTCGTCTGTTATTGTCCGTTAAGACAGAACCTTCTCTGTTAAAACGGTAAACATACAGTTTTTCACGAATAAAAAATATTCTTTTGGCAGTTAATAATGAACCGAAAATTACTTTATGGTCTTCAAAATCAAGCCCTTCCGCAAATTCGATATTATTTTCGTCAAAAAGCTTTTTAGTATAAAGTTTATTCCAAACGCACATCGGATAAGAAAACGGAGATAAATCTTTCCAATTAAAAACTCTGTCGTGAATAATATTTTCAAAATTTTCATCAACAAAATATGGAAACGGTTTGTTTTCGTTATTTTTTTCATCGAAACCGTCAGGCATGCACATTGCTATATCAAGATTTTTTTCTTTTATCAAATTATATAAACGTTCAAACATATTCGGTTTGACCCAATCATCAGGGTCAACAAACCCGATACACTCTCCGGTTGCTAGTCTTAAACCGTCATTTCTTGCAGCACCCGTACCTTTGTTTTCTTTGTGTATAACTTTTATTCTGTTATCTTTTCGTTTATATTCTTCCAAAATTTCATAACAATTATCTGTTGAACCGTCATTTACACAAATAATTTCTATTTCTTTTAATGTTTGATTAATCAAACTGTCAAGAGATTGTTTAAGATATTTATCTACATTATAAATCGGTAAAATGACGGAAACTTTTGGATTTCCTGTCTGTGCTTGCATATAATTCAAATTATTCGGTTGAATAAAGTTAGTATTTTTTTTGTTGTTATTTGTAAATTTGAAATATTTGTTAATTCTTTTATTTATTTTTGCTTTTAAATTTATGAATTTTTTAAACGGTTTTAATTGCGCTTCGTAATATTTTTTTTGTTCTTGAATTTGTTCGCAAAGTACATTAATTTCAACATCAAATTTGTCTTTTTGAGCTGAAAGCATTTCTTCATAACTTTGTTTTAAACTATCCAATTGCTTTTGTAAATTGTTTAAATGCCAATCTTCAGTTTGCTTTTGGCGTCTGATTATTTCTTCTTCATACCAAAGTGCTTGTGAATTTAATTCTTGTTTGTAATAATTTTCAATAATTTCTTTGTCTTGTGCATTTTTTGCATCAAAAGTTTCTTTCAATGACTTTTGTGTTTCCGATAATTGGTTTTCTGCTTCTATTATTAATTTGGATTTTTCATATTCGAACTTTGCTTTTAAAAATTTTAATTCGGATTCATAATATTTTTCTTGAGTATCTAATGAATTTTTATAATAATTTTCAAGTTCAAGTATTTTTTCTTCGAAATTTGACATATTATTCTAGTTTTTCTTTAAAAATTTATTAACTTTATTTTTTATTTGTTCTATTTTTTTACATAGTTTCAAAATTATTTTAACCGATAAATAATGATTTTCATAGTACTTTTTTTGTTCAAACAAAGCAATAGTATTTTGTTTTTTGTATTCTTCAAGTTTTAAATTATATGCATTTTCTAATTCAAGTTTTTCTTTCTTTAAATTATCAATTAAATGTTTACAATTTTCGGTCAGTTTAATTTGTTCATTTAAATCATTTTGAGTTAATTGTTTTCTTTCTGTTTCATATTCAATTTTTTTGTTTAAATCCGTTTGAATATCAGTTATTTGTTTTTCAAAATCCGTTCTTATTTTAATTGTTTGTTTTTTTAAATTTGCTTCCGTATTAATTAATTCATTTTTTAAAGTATAAATTTGTTCAAGATATTCTAATTGCTTTTCTTCCCAATAGTTTTTTATTGCCTGAATATCCAAATTGCATTTGTGTTCATAAGCTTTTATTCGTTTATTTGCGGTTTTGTATTTTTCTATTAAAAAAGTCCAAAAACCTAAATAATCAAGATTTAAAATATTACAAAATTCGTCATAACAATAACAAGAGGTGAGTTTTATTTTATCTTCTTCCGAAATATTTAATCTTTGAAAAAATTCTTTCATTTCCGCATAATAATTTTCATAATATTTGTTTTCAACAAGTGTATATCTGTGAAAAATATCATCAATCATCCAACTTAAAATATCAATTTTCTTTTCTTCAAAATAAGGTAATTTTTTAAGAACAGAATAAGTCAACTCTACCATCGGAATTCTGTCAAAAACTTTTTTATCTGTTTTTTGCATTGTCGAGTAACTTCTGTTTTGTCTGTAAAAATACATATTTTCCCATAAAACATTTATTTTTTTTGCCTGAATAAATGCATTGAACGAAAAAGGCAAATCTTCATAAATAAATCCGTCGGGAAAATTAATATTAAATTCTTTTAAAAATTCGTTTTTGTAAATTTTGTTCCAAATGACCACATTAATATTTAAAATATCATCTTTAATATCGAGAGCTGAAAAAGAATTGTTTTGAAATTTTTCAAATATTTTTAAAGAATAATAATCATCTGTGGATATTTCAAGTGTTTTATCATCAAATAACTGTGATTTGCACATTGTAATATCGGTATTATCGGATTTTGCAAGGTTGTATAATTTTTCAAACATAGAAAAATCAATCCAATCATCAGAATCTACAAAACCTATATATTCTCCAGTTGCAATTTTAAGTGCGAGGTTTCTGGCATAAGATTGTCCTAATGGTTTATCGGAATTTATCATTGTAATTCGACTGTCATTTTTCGCAAATTTTTCAACAATATCAATTGAAGCATCGGTTGAAAAATCATTAACACAAATTATTTGAATATCTTGCAATGTTTGTGCGCAAACGGATGCTAAACATTTCCCTATATATTGTTCTACATTTTGATACGGAATTATTACTGATACTTTAGTCATCGTTCATTAATTTCTCCAATTCGGAATATTTAAAAGGAATATTAAATTTGATTTTTTTCATTATTATTATGTAAAGTTTATCATTATAATAATAAATATCTAAAAAATTAATAGATTTTTTTTGTTTAAATTGAAAATTTTTAAATTTAAAATAAAAATAATCTTTTTCGAAATATAAAATTTCCATAATTTTAAACATAAATTTGCATTTCATTTTTCTGAACATAAACCGGAAATAGCCGCCGTTTCTTAAACTGTCAAACAGAAAATAATGATATTTAAATTCTTTTGGAATTTTTTTTAAGTTGAATATTTCAACATTTGCCAATGAACTTTTTTGTCTGATTTTATTTGCAAAAGCCCATTTATATTTAAAACTTGTATTTTCAAATCGGTACATTAAATCTTCAACTTTTTTTCTGAAAAAGATATATTTGATATCTTCAAAATCAGGCAAGTTTTTTATCTCGTTATACATTAATTCAATAACATCAACTATTTGTAAAAATTTTATTCCTGCTTTTTGAACAATCGAACCTTTTCGATTTATCCTGTAATAGTATAAAAAATCACGAATTATGGATATTCGTTCTGTTTTAAAAAGGATTGAAAAGAAAAACGGTCCGTCCTCAAAAATTAAGCCGTCGGGAAATTGTGCATTACATTTGTCTAAAAAGCTTTTGCGATAAATTTTATTCCAAGCCATAACACAAACATCCATCAAAAAAGGTTTTATTTCTTTATAAGAAAAAACTTTATTATCAAATGTTTCATTAAAAAATTCCAAAGTGTAATACGGGTTTGAATCGTCAATTTTTGAGTCAATTTCATTATATTGATGAACTGCACATATCGTAATATCCGTATTTAGTGATGTTGCATTATTATATAATTTTTCTAACATATTGTGTTCAATCCAATCGTCAGAATCAATAAATACAACAAATTCACCGGTTGCTGCTTTTAAACCGGCATTACGTGCGGATGAAAGTCCTCCGTTCTTTTTATCGACAATTTTTATTCTGCAATCTTTTTCTTTATATTCCGTAAGTATTTTTCTTGAATTATCTTTAGAACCGTCGTTTACACAAATAATTTCTATATCTGAAAAAGTTTGTGATAAAACAGTATCTAAACATTTTTTAAGATACTTTTCAACGTTATATATGGGTATAATTACTGATATGACAGGTCTTTTCATAATGATTTATTTTTCCAATTTTGAATACTCAAATTTAAAATTAAATTTCAGACGTATATTCCATTTTTTAAACAATTCAACGTATATTTTATCGTTTAAATAGTAAATATCCGCATAATCTTTATTTTTTTTAATCTTAAAAACCAACTTTTTTAACTTGAAATAATAATTTTCGTTGTCAAAATACAAAATTTGCATGATTTTATACATACATTTTATTTCAAATTTATGATAATAAAACAGAAATATATTTGAATTGTTTTTTAAGGCACAAAAATTTTTATACGTCCAAGGAAAATCTTGATTAATTTTAGCGAAATCAAAAATTTGTTGATTTAACAGGCAAGAAGTTTTTCTGAATATTTTAGAATATTTATTTTTCAAATTTAGAGGTAACAATTCATATCTGTAAATAATGTCATCAGCTTTTTTTTGAAAAAAACTATATTTTATTTCATCAAAAATATCCAGATTTTTTATTTCATCAAACATTAAATTAACGACATTAATAATATCAAACAATTTTTTTCCGCCTTTTTGAACAATCGAGCCTCGTCTGTTAATTCTGTAGTAGTACAAAAAGTCACGAACAATGGCAATTCTTTGTGTTTTAAAAAAAATCGAGAAGAAAAACGGACCGTCTTCAAAAATTAAACCATCGGGAAATTTCGCATTGCATTTGTCTAAAAAACTTTTGCGGTAAATTTTATTCCAAGCCATAACACAAACATCCATTAAAAACGGTATTGTATCTTTATATGAAAAGACTTTATTATCGAACGAAGAGTTAAAATGTGCCAATGAAAAATAAGGCTCGTTATCATTAATTTCTTTTGTTTGTTCATCAAATAAGTGTACCGAACAAATTGATATATCAGTGTTAAATAAAATTGCATTATTATATAGCTTTTCTGCCATATCAGGTGCTATCCAATCATCAGAATCTACAAAAATAATAAAATCACCGTTTGCTACGTTTAAGCCTGCATTACGAGCTGAAGAAAGTCCGCCGTTTTGTTTGTCAATTATTTTTATCCTGCAATCTTTTTTTGCATATTCTTCCAAAATGTTTCTTGAATTATCTTTAGAACCGTCATTTACGCAAATAATTTCAATATCCGAAAAAGTTTGATTAATAATAGAATTCAAACATTTATTCAAATATTTTTCTACATTATATATGGGAACTATTATTGAAATTTTAGGATTTTCCATTTTGTTTTTTTATCCTTTTTAAAAGAATTTGAAAAAGAGATTTTTTATTTTCTTTTATTGTGTTTTCAAGTGCATAAATTTTACTTTCTAATGCAATAAATTTACTTTCGTATCTCATTCGCTGTGAAATTAATTTATTTTCATAGTAAGTTTCAATTTTGTTTAATCTGTTCTCGAAATCTGCTTTTAAAGTTTCTACAATATTTTCATTTACCTTTGTATTTAATGTTTCCGTGATTTCCAGAATATTATTATTTTGTTCTGAAAATAATTCATTTATATTTCGTTCTAATTTTTCGGAAATAATATGATTATTATTGTTAAGTTCATTAAAAATTTTTGAAAATTCTAAATTAACATAAGAATAGATTTCACTTAATCTAAGACTGTGTTCTTTTTTTAAAGAAATAAAATCGGAATTTGTTCTTTTTTGCAATGCATTTTGATATTCTATGTTTTTTTCTATTTCATTATTGATTTTTATAATTTTATCATCGATTTGTGAAATTATTGTGTTTTTCGTTTTTTCGAGTTGTTCTTGCAAATTCTGATTTCGTGTATTATTAGATGAATTTATATATTCATAAATTTTCGTTGTTTCATTACAAACTTCCGACATTTTTTCGTTTGTTTGTGCAATGATTGAATTTTGAATTTCATCAATTTTTTTATCAAATTTATTATTTGTTTGGTTTATTGATTGATTTAATTCATGATTAAAATAATCTTTTAATGAAAATTGAAGTTTGTTTATTTCTTCATTATTTTTTTGGAGAATTTCAGCTCTAATAGAATTTGTATGCTCATAATTCTGAGTTATTTTATCATTAATTTGAGTTGTAATTTGATTGTTAATATTATTAATTTTTTCTTCTGTTTGAATGATTATAGAATTTTGAGTTTCATTTAATGCTTGATTAAATTTTTCGTTTAATGAATGTTTTATTTCGTTTGCTTTTTCTTCATTTCTTGTAAAAATATCGTTTTTAAGTTGGTTTATATATTCGCAATTTTTCGTTAATTCGTTATAAATTTTTTGTATTTTTTCGTTAGTTTGCGCCGTAATTGTATTTTGAATTTCATTGGTTTTTTCGTCAATTTGTGTGTTTATTTGATTTTTTGATTGATTTAGTTCTTCATTGAAATGATTTTTCAATGAAGATTGAAGTTCATTTGCTTTTTCGTTGTTTTTAGTAAGAATTTCATCTTTTAGCGAATTGGTATATTCATAATTTTTTGTAAGTTCTTCATAAACCTTTGATATTTTTTCATTAGTTTGGGTTGAAATTGTATTTTTTACTTCTTCAAGTTGTTCTTGATTTTTTGAATTAGTTTCATTATTAAGCGAATTGGTATATTCGTAATTCTTTGTAATTTCATCGTAAACTTTTGAAATTTTTTCATCAGTTTCTGTTGAAATAGTATTTTTTACTTTTTCAAGTTGTTCTTGATTTTTTGAATTAGTTTCATTATTAATCGAATTGGTATATTCGTAATTCTTTGTAATTTCCTCGTAAACTTTTGAAATTTTCTCATCAGTTTCGGTGGAAATAGTATTTTTTACTTTTTCAAGTTGTTCTTGATTCTTTGAATTAGTTTCATTATTAATCGAATTGGTATATTCGTAATTCTTTGTAATTTCCTCGTAAACTTTTGAAATTTTTTCATCAGTTTCGGTGGAAATTGTATTTTGAACCGTAACAAACCGTTCTTTGTTTTCTTTACAAACAGTTTCGTTAAGCGTATTTGTATATTTATAGTTTTTTTCTATTTCTTGAAATACCAAATTTATGTCATTTTTATCTGCGTATGTTGAAATGTTTGTGACATTCCCTCCGATATTGTCAACTAATACTTTTCCCAATGAATTATTTTTATACTCAATTATTTTATTTTTGAACGGAGTAAAAGAAAGATAATGATAATATTCGTCATAAACAGGATGTTCGAAAGCAATCAGCCATGGTTTAAACCTTCCGGCAAGATGTAAAATTGCAGAATTAACTAAGTCTTTTACAAGCGGTTTTTCGTATAAAAAGAATTGATAATTCCAATTTTCAGATAATTGTTTTATTGTACCTGCTAAAACACAATTGATAACATCTTGATCTTGCCAATAAATTTTATCTTTATTATTTTTCGTAAAATCAAATAATTTTGTTTCTATATCATTTTTACGCCAGTAATCAAGATTTATTAACATAACTCCTGCATTATAGTAATTGTCAACATTTAATCTTTCTGCATCTGAGGTAACTTGCGCATTTTGTATCATTGCCACGCAAAAATTTTTTAAATCAGTTGAAAATAAAGGTTTTAAATCTTCTCTTATGATTGTGTCGCAATCTAAATACAAAACAGTATCAACGTGTTTTAATAAATTCGCAATTTTAAATCTGTAGTAAGTAGGAATTGTTACATGATAATTTTTATGATTACTATCCTTATCTTTTAACATCGGGCAATTTTCAAAGTCTTTATTATTTATTAAAATATAGTTGATTTCGCAATCTCTGATTGTTTTTAAAAAGTCAATTTTTTTTATATTATCGGCAGATAAACCCGAATGTAACAAGTTAAAACAAACTTCATCGTTATTAAAAGAATTTTTTAATAATGATGTTGCTGAAACCAAGAATTGTTCAATATATTCAAAATCTAAAGCGTAACAAATATTATATTTTTTCATTAAATGTACCCAATCTGATAAGTTAATTGTACAATATTAATAAAAAAAAATATATAATTTAAAGAATATTAAAGTTTTTTCATAAAAAGTCGAAAAGATAACATGGCAATATTGAATATTTTCTTGACAAGTAAAATATGTGCGAGAAAATTATTGAAAGGATATATAAGCAGGAAACAAAAATGGATACGCTCCAAGATGACAATTTAAAGAAAATAGGGCTTGAACTTATGTTTATGACACCCGAAAAATGCTCTCGTGCGGAGGGTATTTCTGCCGTTGAACTTTCAAAATGCTTAAATATGCCGTTAGATACAGTCAAGAAAAAACTTAAAATTTTACTTGATAAAGAAATAATCAGAGTTTACGGTATAAATCCTAAATTGTGGAAATTTGATGAGTTTAAATTTCAAAAAATGGATGAAGATGATGAAGTCTATAGACTTCTTTGTAACTTTGATGATGTCGATTTCGACAGATATTTTTCTTATAACTGATAAAAAACTTTTTTGTTTTATAAAATATTAAATCGGCAAAGAAAATATGATGGCACTACCGTTATTATTTGAGTTTTTTGCCCAGATTTTCCCGTTATGAGCTTCTATGATTCTTTTGCAATTATAAAGTTCAAAACCAAATCCTATTTTTCTGAATTTATTTG
>CAZGRH010000002.1:10274-14791 GCA_964527005.1 uncultured Muribaculaceae bacterium
ATTCTTTTGCAATTATAAAGTTCAAAACCAAATCCTATTTTTCTGAATTTATTTGCACAAGTTATATATTCATCGAAAATTTGGTTTAAGCTTTCTTCGCTTTTGGGGTAACCGTAGTCGAAAAAAGAAACAATTATGTTATTTTTGTCGTTTTCAATTTGAACAATTATTTTTGAATTTTTGCTTGTTTGTTCCGACGCATTGATTAATAAATTATTTAAAACTTTACCTATTTCTTCTGTATCTATGTTTATTTTTTGAATATCACCTTTTACAATTAGTTCTATAGTTTGATTTTTTCTTTCTATAACGTTCAATAATTCATTACATTTTGTTTTCGTTAAATCAACAATTGAACATTTTTCTTTGTGAAGTTCGCATAAAGAAAATTCATTTTTAAATTTTATAAGAAGATTATCAGCCATATAATTCATAAATCGACAAGAATTTAAAAGTTCATCAAGAACAAATTTTAAATTCTCATCGATTTGACCGAATTTGTTTTTCAAAATAAGTTCAAGAATTTGGATATTGGCACGCATTGGATTTTTTAAATCGTGTGTAATTATATCTATAAAAGTTTCTTTCTGAATTTTATTTTTTAATTCTTGAGTAATATCTTGAATTACTATTGAATATCCGATGATTTTTAAATTATTTCTTATTTTGCAGATATGTATATTAATAGGAATATTTTGAAAATTGTTCCGTTCATCCGTATAAAGTAATTTAAATAAAATATGTGTTTTTCCTGATTTTTTAAAATTATAAAATAATCTTATCAAATTTTTGTTAACGTTATATTTTAATAAATCGGTAATTTTAAATTCACCGTTCAGAAATTTTTTATTATAAAAAATCACATTAAATTTTTCATCGGTTATTATTATTTCTTCATTTGAATGTTGTGTGATATGCCAAAAGGCTTCATTTATCATATCAATGTTTAAATTATACGCAGTTGTACTCATTTTCAAATTCCTTGATTATAATTGATGTATTTTATAATTTAAATCATAATTTGAAAAAATTAATTACCTGCGTGGTTAATATCAATATGATTAATTTTCACAATCAGAATCTTTATAATCTAAAGAGTCGTTTTTAACAACATCAAAATCGAATTTTTTCCATAGTTTAAAGCCACCTCGTAAAACAACCGCAGGATAATGTTTATCTACCAATGCCAGTGCCGCTTTATATGCTCTCGGGCATGAGTCGGAATAACTGTATACAATTGTGACTTTATCTTTATCTAATATTTCAAGATTGTTTTCAACTTCTTTGTATGGAGTATGCACGGCGTAAGGAATGTGTCCGTCGATATAATCATCATAATCTCTTACGTCTAAAATATTCATTTTATTTACATTTTGATTTAACATATCATCTAATGAATAAGGACCTATTGTATAGTGAACAATATCTTCAAAATATTTTTTTGCTCGTGAAAAATCTTTTATTATATTTTCATGAAAAAGCATAAATTCTCCTTTCGTAAATTGTAACAATAAAACTTTAATGAATAATTTTATATTTGTAATTGACCTGTTGTTACATACTTTTGGCGTATTATTTTTTTTTAAATTATTTATATATTTTTTGTTTCAATGCTAGAATAATATGTGTTGTGAAATAGAAAATTATATTATGCCGTTAAATAAAAATATAAAAAAAGTTTTGGTTATAGGTTCCGGTGCAATTGTAATAGGACAAGCTGCCGAATTTGATTATGCCGGTGTTCAAGCTTGCAGAGCATTAAAAGGAGAAAATATTAAAGTTGTACTTGTTAATTCCAATCCCGCAACAATTATGACAGATGAAAATATTGCGGATAAAGTATATATTGAACCTTTAACGGTTGAGTCTTTAAGTCGTATTATAGAAAAAGAAAGACCAAATGGCATAATTGCAACAGTAGGCGGGCAAACAGGGCTTAATTTACTTGTAAGTCTTGATAAGACGGGTATTTTAAAAAAATTTAATGTCGAAATTTTGGGTACTAAAATTGAATCCGTAAAACAAGCTGAGGATAGAGAATTATTCAAAAATTTAATGATTAAAATTTCAGAACCTGTTTTGGAAAGTAAAGTTGTTTCTTGCGTTGAACAAGCGAAATATTTTGCGAAAGAAATCGGATTTCCGATAATTGTTCGCCCAGCATTTACATTGGGTGGCAATGGCGGCGGGATTGCTCACAATTCGGAAGAATTTGAAGAAATTGTATATACCGGTTTAAATCTAAGCCCAATATCACAAGTATTACTTGAAAAGTGCGTTGTCGGATATAAAGAAATTGAGTATGAAGTTATAAGAGATGCAACCGATAAAAGCATTGTAATTTGTGATATGGAAAACATTGACCCGATGGGAATACATACTGGAGATAGTTTTGTAGTAGCACCTTGTCAAACTTTAACCCAAAATGAACTTAAAATATTAAAAAAATCAGCATTGAAAATCGCAAAAGCATTAAAAATTGAGGGCGGTTGTAATATTCAATTTGCACTAAATTCAAAAAACGGAAAATATTATGTAATAGAAGTAAATCCCCGAGCAAGCCGTTCATCTGCGCTTGCTTCAAAAGCAACGGGATATCCGATTGCGAAAATTATAACAAAAATAGCAATCGGCTATAATTTGGATAAAATTATAAATCCGATTAATGATGAAATAACGGCAGCAATTGAACCTGCTATCGATTATGTAGTAACAAAAATTCCGAATTGGTGCTTTGATAAATTTAAAGGAGCCGATAGAACACTTGGTGCTACAATGAAAGCAACCGGTGAAGTTATGGCTATCGGGAAAACTTTTGAAAGTTCGTTAAAAAAAGCTTTAGCATCACTTGAATTAAAAAATCAGAAAACATTTAATAAACAATTTGAAAATTTCGATGAAGAAGATTTTAAAGAAAGTCTTAAAATCTGTGATGATAAAAGAATTTTTAGAATTTTTGCGGCATTAAAAAATGGCATTTCTCCCGAGATTATTAATGAAATTACGCAAATAGATAAATGGTTTATTTTAAAATTTAAAAAACTTATTGAGTGTGAAAATAAATTAATAAATGAAGAAATGTCTTATAATTTATATATGACGGCAAAAGAACAAGGATTTTCAGATGAAGAAATCGCCGAATTTTCAAAAAGAACTTTGGAAGAAATAAATAAATTAAAAAAAGAAAATTCTGTTAATGCTGCATTTAAAGCGGTTGATACTTATTCAGGGAAATATGATTTTAAAATTCCTTATTTTTATTCCGTTTATAATGAACTTGATAAAAGCAATGCGAATGCCGATTTAAATAAAATATTGATTTTGGGTTCCGGTGCCATAAGAATAGGACAAGGAATAGAATTTGATTATTGCAGTGTACATGCTGTTTTAGCGGTAAAAGCAAATAATTATAAAGCATTAATTATAAATTCTAATCCTGAAACTTTATCAACTGATTTTGATATTGCGGATAAACTTTATTTTGAGCCTGTTCAAATTGAAAACATAATGAATATTATAGAAAAAGAAAAACCCGATGGTGTAATGGTTCAATTCGGAGGACAAACCGCAATTAATTTAACGCAAAAATTGCATGAAAGAGGGGTAAAAATATTGGGAACTTCTTTGGTTTCAATGAATTGTACCGAAGATAGAAAACTTTTTGAAGAATTATTACAAAAATTAAAAATTCCCCAACCAAAAGGCAGTGCGGTTTTAACGGAAAAAGAAGCATTGAACGCCGCCGAAAAAATAGGTTATCCGTTGTTGGTAAGACCGTCTTACGTTATAGGTGGTGACAGTATGCAAATTATATACGGTAAAAATGATTTTACGTATTATATTGAAGAAGCATTAAAAATCTCAAATGACCATCCTATACTTATTGATAAATATATAGACGGCATTGAATTTGAATTAGATGTGATTTCCGATGGTGAGGAAATTTTAATTCCTGCAATTCTTGAACATATAGAACCAGCCGGTATTCATTCGGGTGATTCTATAGCTATATATCCCGCAAAAAATATTCCTGAAAATATAATATTAAAAGCAGTTGAATATACCGAAAAAATTGTCAAAGAATTAAATATTATCGGATTGATGAATATTCAATTTGTTTTGAAAGATAATATTGTTTACATTATAGAAGTAAATCCCCGAGCTTCAAGAACAGTTCCGATTGTAAGTAAAATAACAAATATTCCAATGGTTGAAATTGCAGTTGCCGCAATACTG
Source organism: uncultured Muribaculaceae bacterium (assembly GCA_964527005.1). GTDB lineage: Bacteria > Cyanobacteriota > Vampirovibrionia > Gastranaerophilales > Gastranaerophilaceae > Avigastranaerophilus. The sequence continues at coordinate 14,511 of CAZGRH010000002.1, forward strand.
GGCAAAAAAATAAAAGAACAAGGTTATCCTGTGGGGTTGTTACCTGACAAAAATATTTCGGCAGTGAAAATTCCAATATTTCCTTTTCAAAAATTAAACGGAATTGACCCGAAATTGACTCCCGAAATGAAATCAACAGGTGAAGTTTTAGGTGTTGATACTTGTTATGAAAATGCGTTAATAAAAGGTTTTTTAGCGGCAGGTTATAATTTATCGGATGTCAAAAAAAATGTATTTGTTTCAATAAATGAACATTGTTCAAATAAAACTTTAAAAATCGG
>CAZGRH010000002.1:14891-19688 GCA_964527005.1 uncultured Muribaculaceae bacterium
GCGCTGGCATATTTGAAAGCATTAAAATATTATGGTGAAAATAATATGAATTATAATAGTATTGATGAATACAGAAATTAAACATTTAGGCAAAAGATGGACGAAAAGAAAAAAAATACAAAAAAGAAACGTAAATTTAAAATTGATATAAAAAATATGGGTGTAAACATTGATAAAAATGAATATAGAGAAATAGTTTTATCAAATTCAAATCATCCCGAATATTTTAAATAAGATTTTTAATTTTCAATAACATAAATTGCTTTTTTGTTGCGTATATAAAAAGAAACAGGTATTTGTTCCGTGTAATTACACGCTTTAACTCTCCAATATTCTTTCCAATCCGCATTAATAAAATTACCGTTTGATTTGAAAATATTCGTCGGTGATTGAATTACGCTTGAATTTAAAATTGAAAAATCATCACAAGCGGCATGCTTTTTCATAACAATTTTATAAATATCCAAAAGAACTTTTGCTTGTAATTTTTCATTTGCAATTGTTTTCCCAGCAACAGGTAAATTCATATCGAAATTAAGTGCAAAAGAACAAGTTCCGCAAAAAACAAAAATAATTGCCAATATTAATTTCTTCATTTTATTCCTTTACAAGATAATCTGTATTTTCTATATACATTGCAAAATAAGGCTTATTCCGGTTTTCTTCTTTTAAAAATAAATAAAACGGTTTATCAAATGAAAAATATCTTTTATCAACAGGCGGCAATAAAGATGTTTTCATAATTGTCATTGCGGCTTCGCTTTTTAAACGTCCGCCTTTATCATCCAAATCGAATTTTATGGTTTGTAAAGCTTGCGTAATCATATAATTTTTGTCTTTTATTTTCTTCCCGCAAAGTTCGTCATAAGAAACAGTTTTATTTACATTAATGTAAGGAATTTTTATATAGTCATTATTTGTAAATTTTTCTTCATTTGTGTTGTTAATAAGGTTGTAATATGCATCTTGAAGAGAGTCTTTTTTCTCGGTTCTATATAGAATAACATCTTCTTTTTCTTTCGTTTGCAGTTTAATTGCATATTCTTCGGTGCCGTTAAAAAGTAAAACGGAAACATTTTTGTTTAAACTATTATTAGATTTTTCATTTTTTCCGAAATATTTAACATTTTCATCGCTATTATTGAAAGTTGTATTATTTAATTTGTCAAACGGGGTTTTGTAATTAAAATCTTTTTTTAATATGGAGTAAAATAAATATGAATTTTTAGCGTTCCAATCAATCATTGAAAGAATATCGCTTTTTTCTTTAAATTTCTTTTTTAAATTTTTTTCTATTTCTTTTTTTAAGGATTTTGAAATTTTGCCTGATTTAACATAATAAGATTCTTCTGATAAAATATCTGAAGAAAATTCTCTTTTGTTTAATTCTTGTGCAATTTCAGGTGTTTCAGGTTCTAAAATTACAGGATTACCATCGTTAATTTTGTCTAAAAAATCATTCCAAACAAGTTGAAATGTTACGCACCATAAATTATTTTGTACTTCGGAATATGATGTTTTCTCCGAAATTTGTTTTATATTTTCTTTCGCATTAACAAATAATCCGGATAATAAAATTGTTGACAAAAACAGTATAGCAATTGTAATTTTCTTTAAATTCATATATGTACCCCTTTTGGTATATTGTATAATAAACATGTTTTATTTCATTTAAATGAGAATGTAATGGAAAAGAAAGTTTACGATTTTGTATTACCGCTCGGTGAAGTTTGCTTTACCGCAACTCTTTTGCAAAAAATGAATTTGCGAATAATGTCTTGTCCTTTTGATTGGGTTTACGGTTCTGATTTTATTAAAAGATTTAATCTTTTTTTAAATGATTTCGAAAATTTTTTAAACAGAGATGAACTAATATATAAATATCGTACATACTTTAAAAAAGATGCTTATTTTAATTGCCGAACCAAATTAATTTTTAATCATGATTTTAAAGCAGGTGTACCGTTCGATAAAATGTATAATAAAGTTAAAGCGAAATATGACAGAAGAATTTTAAGAACGTTAAATAAAATTAAATCTTCCAAAAATGTTTTGTTGTTATTTGTTGAACGAAATAACACAAAAAATGAATTTTGCGGAAATGATAAGTTAATTGAATTGTATAACATTGCAAAGAAAAAATATCCGAAAACAAATTTTGATTTATTGTATATCAAACATAATCGGGAGCTAAAACCTTTAGAGGTTATTTATGATGAAATAACTTCAAATGTTACAGTTGCGCAATGTTATAATATTCCTTATGATGAAAAATCACAAGACTGGGAATCCAATTATCAAAATTCGGCTAAAGTTTTGGAATTCGTGAAAATAAGACATTCTCTTTTTAACCTTTTGTATGAATTATTTATACTTGTTTTTCAAAGAAGCTGAATACGTCAATTGTTACAATTTTTATTCGAAAATAAAAAATTTCGTTTGTTTATTATACGATAGAATTGAATGTAGTATTAGGTGGATAAAAATATGAAAAAGATTTTAAGCCTCTTCATCCTGATGATATACGCTATTTCTTTTAGCGGCAGCGCATTGGCGATTGAAGAAGTTATTTCGGCAAAAACAACTCAAAGTGTTAAAGCGCCAAAAAATATTGAGTTGTCGTTTGTGTTTGACGGACCATCCGATAAAAATGCCGAAGTATTGAAAACATTTCAAACAACAATAGCAAAATCATTATTGCCGGATTATAAAGCCATTTTTTCCGATAATATGGTGTTTGTCGGTGACTGGACTGAAGAAGGTGCAAAAGCGGCATCTGATAAAGCTTTAAATTCAAAAGCAAGACTTGTTGTTTCGTTGGGTTATATGTCCAGTAATTATTTTGATAGTAAGAAAGACAAAAACAAATTAGTTATTACTATTGACCAATATGGTTTGAGAGGTTTGACGGAAATGGAATTTAACCCCGTACAACAAGCGGTAAAAGATTTTATTTTATTTAAAAAACTTGTTCCTACTCAAAATAAAACAGCAATTTTGATGAATGAAAACTATTACAAAACAGAAAAAGATTGGAATTCATTAATTACAAAAAAATTATCGGATAAAGAATTCAGTTGTAATTTTGTTGTTATTCCTGTTTCTAATGATTTAGCGGCTACGTTATCAAAAATTCCGGAAGATGTTGATTCTGTATATATTACTCCTTTATTTAATTTGTCTGTGGAAGAAAGAACCGCACTTTATTCAGCTATTAATGAAAGAAAATTACCTTCTTTTTCTTCTTTAGGTGAACAAGATGTTCATCTCGGAGCAATGTTAGGTACTTCCGCTTTAGAATTGGATAAAAAATTGGCAGAAGCAACATCATTCAATATTTACGGTGTTTTATCGGGAAATGTTGTTAAGAATGAAAAAATTCCGTTCTTTGACGATAAAATTATTTTCTTTAATAAAGATACTGCAAATGTTGTCGGTTACAATCCTCCTTTAAGATTGTTAAACAATGCAGAAGTTATCTCTAATAAAGAAATTCCTACTTATGATTTATCTTATATTTTAAATACATTAGATGATAATAACTTGGATATTGAAAGAAAGAAACATTTGGTTACTGCGGCTAAAAGGGCAACCGCTGCGGCTTATTTAAAATATTTGCCGACATTCAGAATTGATTTGGGTTATCAAAAATATAATGATGATTATGCGAAATCATATTCAGATGTGCCGTTGCATGTCGGTTTGTTTACGATGGCAATTGATCAGGTCATTTATTCTCCTGATTTAGTTACAAATATTATTGTAAAAAACAAAAAATTAAAATTCGATAAAGCGGAAAAAGCTTTAACAGAAGCAAATATCGGATTTGAAGCGGGTTCATTATATATCGAAACATTGATTTTAGAAAATATGTTAAAAGTTCAAGAAGAATATTTAAAAGAAACACGTGACAACCTTGCAATTTCAAGAGTAAGAGAAAAAGCAGGTAAATGTGGTAAAGAAGAAGTTCTTCGTTGGGCAGGTGAAGTCAGTGAAGCTGAAAAGAAACTTTTAAATATGAGAGCTGATTATAAAAATATAAGAGTACATATTAATAAGTTACTTTTTAAAGACCAAAAAGAAGATTTTAAACTTGCGCCGTTAACTGCGAATGATCCTGCTTTCTTTACATCTGATTTACATATTATCGATCACGTAAGAAATCCTGAAAAATTATCTGTTTTTACCGATATGTTGATTGATAAAGCAATTTATTTATCACCGGAAACAGCAAAATTAAAAGCTGCAATAGCTATGAAAAAAGCAGAAATGATGAATTATGCACAAAAATTCATATTGCCGAGCGCAAAAGTTTCATTTGAATATGGCTCACAATTTGATAGAAATTTGCCTTATGAAGCTGTGGGTCATGTCGCTTTAAAGACTGCTGGTACTCCTTGGTTAAATTTGGATAAAACATCAGGACGTGTTTTAGTTGCAGCTCAATGGAAACCGATTGAGGGCGGTCAAAAAATAGCTGAAATAGCAAGATGTAAAGCAGAATTAAAAGAATTAAACACTTATTTAACTCAAGTTAATACGGATATTGAAATGAGAGTAAGAAGTGTTATAAACAGTGCTATTTCAAAATATTTTTCAATCGAGAAGTCGTATAAAGCTATGTTCGCTGAATCTGAAAACTATATGATGGTTAAAAACAAATATTTAATGGGTGAAGTTTCAATCAATCAGGTTGCTGACGCACAACATTTGTATATTAAAGCGAAAGTTGATGCTTTAAATTCTCAATATGATTTCTTTAAAGATTTATTATGGGTACAAAGAGGATTAGTTTCG
>CAZGRH010000002.1:19788-31909 GCA_964527005.1 uncultured Muribaculaceae bacterium
CAGAGGCATTTATTTGTGTAATCTTTTATTGTTCGGAACAAATCATTTTTTTAATCTCAACACGTTTTAATTTTCTGGTAGTTGTTCTTGGTAAGTTTTCTTTTTTTACAATTATTTTAATCGGACGTTTATAAGAAGCAAGCTGATTTGAAAGTGATTTAACTTCGGATTTTATTGCACTTTCAAGTTGTTGTTCATCATTAAAGCTTGCGGCATAAGTTTGATTTGGAACAATTATCGCAACAATTTCTTCACAACCGTCTTTTTCGCCGAATGTTCTCGGTATACCCATAACACAAACTTCCGCAAAGTTTTGTGATTGTTCAAGAACAGTTTCTACTTCTTCAGGGAAAACTTTTTTACCGCCGGATAAAACAATCATATTTTTAATTCTGCCTGTAATATAGATAAGTTTTGTTTTTTTATCTATTCTTGCAATATCACCTGTATGAAGCCAGCCGTCAGGATCAATTACTTCTTCCGTTAAATCTTCTCTATTATAGTATCCTTTCATTATAGACGGACCTCTAAGCAATAATTCACCGGTGTTTTCATCTGTTTTTGCTTCGTAAGATTCAAGAACGGTACCGACTGATTTCATATCTTTATGCTTTCCTCTGTTAACAGCAACAACCGGACTTGCTTCTGATAATCCGTAACCTTGTGCAACTTTTAAACCAATTCTGTTAAAAAAGTCACATACAGGTGCTTCTAAAGGTGCGCCCCCTGCAATACATCCGAAAAATTCACCGCCGAATTTTTTATGAATAGGTGCAAATAAAATTTTTCTTGCATTATACGGTAAAAATTTTGCTATTGAATAGTTAAAATAAAATATTTTCTTTACAAACGGAGGTTTTTTGTTTATTTCGGATTCAATTGAAGTTTTTAACAATTTCAAAAATGCCGGTACAGTTACCATAAATTGAATTTGTTTTTCTGTCATTATTTCTAAAATGTCGTGCGGTTTTAAGCTTTTTGCATAATAAATTGAAAAACCGTGATTTAAAAATGTAAAAAATCCGACTGTTAATTCAAATAAGTGATTCATTGGCAGAATGGACAGAATTCTAATGCCGTTATTATACGGAAGAATTTCGAGCAAAGCTTTTTTTATATCGTGCATTTGTGCAAGCATATTTTTATACGTAATTTCTACACCTTTTGGATTTCCTGTTGTTCCGGACGTATAAATAATAAATGCGGTTGCATGTAACGGACGTCTTCTCCATTTTGCATTATAATTTTGCGGCAATGAATGAATTGTAGGAATTACTTCATTTTCATTTTCGGAAGAATCCATTAAAATTAAATGTTTTAAAGACGGAATTGCGTCCATTAATTCTTTTGCTCTTTCCGTGTTAGCTCCTGATGCAAGTAAAACCGTTGGTTTACAATCGGATAATATTGATTTTAATTCAAAAATTGTCAGTTTGTTATCTAAAGGAACCGTTGTTAAACCGGATAATACGGAACCGAAAACACAAGCACCGTATTCGGGTTTTGATTCTGATAATATTGCCAATTTTTCTCCTTTCGGAATTTGTAAATCATTAATCAAATGGCAAGCAAGTTGTCTTGATAATAATCCGAGTCCTTTGTAGGTAAATTCATTCCAACCCCATTTTGATTTAATTCCGAGGGCTACACGTTCGTTATTTTGAATTGTGATTTCTTCTAATAACGAAAATACATTTTCATACTTCATGTTTAATTCCTATCTTTTTTTACAAATATTCTTTATGATATTTAATTTCTGTATTTATTGCAAATATGTTAAGTAATTACAAAGAAAAAATAAGTATCAAAACGTTAAAATAGTTGAAATAAATATGTTGCCCGTTATTGGGTAATCGGGTATTATAAAAACAGGAAGAAAAATAAATGGTGTTTTCGGGTAAACATAAAAGAATTTCAGTACAAAATTATTTAAAATATTATTATGATGTTCCTTATGAAGGGTCAACATCTGCCGGTAAACCGTTAAGAAGACTCAGAAATATTACTTGTCCGTATCGTGGTTCTAAAATTATTTCAAGTGAACATATAAAATCTTTTGAAAAAAATTTGGCTTATTGTAAGTCATCAGAACAAATTATTAATTTATTGTCAAATTATTCTGATTTTATGCTGCCGACAGAAAAATCAATTTTTTCAATCATCAAAGAGTTTTCTGTTTTAAATCCTGATGATAATATTCAAAATTGTTTAAAAATGATTAAAACCACAAGTTTGATTAAGTTAAAACTTGAAGAATTTGAAGTATTAGATGTTGTAGATTCTCTTTCAAGAAAATTATCACCTACAACGGCATTAAAATTAAGAGAAAAAACTACTTGGTGTCGCCAAACAATATTAAACAGCGGAAAAAGGGATAATTTTAAAAGAAAAATTTTTTTGAATTCTTTAGAAGAAATTCAACCGTTGGAAAATGAAAAAGAAATATTAAATGAAATAAAACATAGAGCTATTTTCCTTCCTACCTCCGAAAGCAGTAAAAATGCATTTATAGTAAAGTATTGCAACAGAAATCCGATTGAAATTGCAAGACGTTTATTTATTGCTTCAACTGCTTCAATAGAACATATAACTCCGGGGTCGTGCGGAGGGTTGAATACTATCGGGAATTTTTTGTTAACAACGGCAAACGGTAATCGTTACAGAGAAAATATGCCGCTTCCCCTGTATATTAAACGATTTCCTTTAATTCCTCAATACATGCAATTATACATAGACGATATAATAGAAGAAATTCACAACGGAAAATTGTGCGGTAATGAAACTTATCCGTACAAAATAAAGAAAAAACTTTTTGAGGAATCCGAGGGCAGAATTTTAATAAGTTTGGCTAAATACAAATATTCGGAAGTTGATGCGATTGAAGCAGTAAAAGAGTACGAAACAAGATGGGATAAGTATAAGTAAAAAATTAAAATAAAATTTACGGATAAGAAATTTTTCCCATTGATACAGGTACTGAAGCGCCTGTTACACTCGGAACATTATTCGCTTTATTGTAATATGTATAATATCCCAAATATGCGAAAGCTAAAGCTTCTTTTAATTTGTCGGAAATATTAAAATCATTGTGGGTTTTGATTGGAATATTAGGCAAATATGAACAAAGAAAAGACATTAATGTTTTATTGTAAGCGCCGCCGCCACCAATAACGATTTCATCTATATCCGTAAGCGGAAATACAAAGTTTTTATAAGATTCTGCAATTGATTTTGCCGTAAAAGCTGTAATTGTCGCCATTAAATCATATTTATCAGCAGGTGCAAATTTATAAATATGTTCGGCATAGTCGGAATTAAACAGTTCTCTGCCCGTTGTTTTCGGCGGCTTTAACCGTAAATATGGTTCTTTTAAAAGGAAGTCAATCCATTTTTCATTAATTTTTCCTTTTTTCGCCAGTTCTCCGTTTTTATCAAAAGGCAAAGAAAAAAGTTTATTTGCGAAATAATCTATAAGCATGTTTCCGACTGTATTATCAAAAGCAAATATTTCGCACGATTTTGATAATACAGTAACGTTTGAAATACCTCCGATATTTTGAATTAAACGGTTTTTGTCTGAACCGAAAATTATTTTATCCGCAAACGGAACTAACGGCGCACCTTGTCCTCCTGCCGCAATATCTTTTGTTCTGTAATCTCCGATTGTCATAATACCTGTTTTATGAGCGATAACCGAAATATCACCTATTTGTAGTGTTGATGCGGCATAAATATCATCAATTTTTTGTTTGTTCGGTAAATGATAAATTGTTTGACCGTGAGAAGAGATAAAATCAACATCATTTTTTGAAATATCGGCTTTTTTTATTAATTCGTTGACTGCTTTTGCGAATAATTCACCAACTACAAAGTTAAGAAAACACACATCTTTAACTGTTCCTTTGTTATTCGCAAGTAAAAATAATTTTTGTTTTGTATCATTCGGATATTTTAACGAATAATTGTCTAAAATTTCAAAAGATAAATCATCAAAAATTTTTATTAAACATGCATCTATTGAATCAATAGATGTCCCCGACATTAAAGATATTATAGTTTTATAATTTTTCATAAAATAATTATAAAACCTGAAAATAAATTAGAAAAGAATTTAATAATTTTCACCAATAATTAAGTTTATTGTATAATTAAATAGTTGCGAGGAAAATTATGGTACCAATTTATTTTGTGATTTTAGCAGGTGGTTCGGGTAGCAGATTATGGCCGTTATCAAGAGATGGTTATCCGAAACAAATATTAAATTTTGACGATAAAGAAACATTGTTTCGGCAAGCATTTTTGAGAGCTGCTTCTGTTGCTGATGATAAAAATATTCTCGCTATAACAAACGTTAAGCATGCCAGTGCAATTAAAACGCAATTAAACGAATTGCAAAAAAGATTTTCCAGAAAAAATGAATATAAAATTTTAACAGAGCCTGTTTCAAAAAACACCGCACCTGCATTATCCGTAGCAACAAAATATATACAAGAAGAACTTTCTCAAAACGAAGAAACAATAATTGTTGCAATTCCCTCAGACCATGTAATTCCAAACAGAGAATATTTCTCTGAAATAATTGAAAAAGGAATTGGGCTTGCAAATTCAGGTTATATTGTATCTTTTTCGGAAAAAGAAGAAATAATTGATGAAAATTTCGGATATTTAAGCGTTAAAAAAAATCAAAGAATTTCAAAAATAGAAAAGATAGCGCTTAAAGTATCGTCTTTTATTGAAAAACCTGATAAAAAAATTGCCGAGGAAAATTTGGGTAATGAATTTTATAAAAATACAGGAATTTATATGTTTAATATAAAAACTTATTTTAAAGAATTAAAGAAACATTGTCCTGATATTTTTAATATTCTTAAAAAGAATGAAATAAAATCAACAATACCGTCAATTCCGTTAAGTGTTTATGAATTAATGCCGGCAATATCAATTGATTATGCATTAATGGAAAAAACCGAAAAATTGGTTACAATACCTTTTGATACGGAATGGAAAGACATTGGTTCTTGGAATGCGGTATATGAGTTATCAAAAAAAGATAAAAAAGGTAATTGTTTTATAGGAAAAGCGATAGACTTAGGGTCTGAGAATTCTTTGGTGTTTTCAAATTCCAAATTGGTAGCGACATTGGGACTAAAGGATAAAGTTGTGGTTGAAACGGAAGATGCTATATTGGTAAGTAATAAAGATAATTCAACAGGAATAAAAAATATATATTCAAAATTGAACGGGAAAAATTCTTTAGCTAAAGAAATTCATAAAACAGTTTTTCGTCCTTGGGGATATTACACCGTGCTTGAAGAGGGTAAAGGATTTTTGATGAAATGTATTGTTGTTCATCCGAATGCGAAATTAAGTTTGCAACTACATTATCACCGAAGTGAACATTGGGTTGTTGTTGAGGGGGTTGCAACCGTGATACGTGGTGAAGAAACTTATACTCTTGAAGCCGGAAACAGTATTGATATTGCGGTAGAAGAAATACATTCTCTTCAAAATTACACTGATATGCCGGTTAAAATTTTAGAAGTCCAACAAGGTGATATTTTGGATGAGAATGATATTGAAAGAATTGAAGATATATACGGTAGAGCATAATGAAAAAGAAAATTGCGATTTTAGGTTCAACAGGTTCTATAGGTACTCAAACTTTAGAAGTTGCGGATAAATTAAATGATAAATTTGAAATAATAGCATTATCTGCGGGAAATAATATTAATCTTTTAAAAGAGCAAATAAAAAAATATGCGCCTAAAACGGTTTCCGTAAAAACTCAAGAAGCTGCAAAAGAATTAAAAAAAGAATTTAATAATTTAAATGTTTTCTTTGGTGACGACGGTTTAGAAAAAATAGCGGATATTCAAGAACTTGAATTGTTATTAGTTGCAGTATCAGGAAAAATCGGCTTAAAACCTACTATAAGAGCGATAAAAAACAAAAAAAATGTAGCACTGGCAAATAAAGAAACTTTAGTTATGGCGGGTGACATTGTAATGTCATTGGCAAAAGAAAATAATGTGCGGATTTTACCTGTAGATAGCGAACACAGTGCAATTTTTCAATGTTTAACAAATAGAAAAGATTTAAGAAATTTAATAATTACATCTTCAGGCGGACCTTTTAGAAATGCTACCGAAGAAGAAATGAAAAATGCAAATATAAACGAAGCACTTAATCATCCGAATTGGAAAATGGGTAAAAAAATAACTGTAGATTCCGCAACTTTAATGAATAAAGGTTTGGAAGTTATAGAGGCACATCATTTATTTAATTGTGATTATAAGAATATAAAAATTGTAGTTCATCCTCAAAGTTATATACATAGTGCCATTGAATATAATGACGGCAGTATAATTGCGCAAATAGGAGTTCCGAGTATGCATATTCCTATACAATATGCGCTTACTTATCCGAACAGATTTGAGGGAATTAAGACTGAAAGTTTTGATTTTGCAAGTGCCGCAAAATTTGAATTTTTTGCTCCTGATTTGAAAAAATTTCCGTCTTTAGCATTAGCATTTGATGCGGGAGAAAAAGGCGGAACTTATCCGTTGTGTATGAATGCTGCAAATGAAGAAGCTGTTTTTGCTTTTCTTGAAAATAAAATAAGCTTTTTAGATATTTATAAAATTACAAAACAAATATTTGACGGATATACATCAATTCCTAATCCGACTATTGATGAAATATTAATTGAAGATGAAAAAGTAAGAATTATGACGAGAAATTTAATTGAAAAAATGAGGAAATTATGAAAATTTTAGTTATAAACGGTCCTAATTTGAATTTATTAGGCACTCGAGAACCTGATAAATACGGAAATAAAACTCTTTTGGATATTCAATCTGAATTAACGGGAGAAGCTGAAAAAATTAATGTTGAACTTAGTTTTTACCAAAGTAATATTGAGGGTGAAATAGTAAATAAAATTCAAGAAGCTAAAGGAACTTATGACGGAATAGTCATAAATCCCGCAGCATATACACATACAAGTGTTGCTATTCGTGATGCAATTCTCGCCACTTCTTTGCCTACTGTAGAAATACATATTTCAAATATACATACCAGAGAAGAATTCAGAAGAATATCTTTAACCGCACCGGCATGTGTCGGACAAATAACAGGTTTTGGTTCAGGTAGCTATAAATTGGGTTTAATAGCTATTGTAGATTATTTAAAATCAATATAATACAAGAAATGATTTTAATTTTCTAGGTAAATCACCTTTCTCCGAAAACAAATGTAATTCTCTGGAGTCAAATGAAGTTGAACCGCCACCGTCAAATCCCATGGATTTTTCCATTTCCCATTTTCGTGTTAAATCGGCAAGTTCTTTTAAATTCATCGGCATTTCATTTGTTATAAGAAATATATAAACATTGTTATTTTTTATTCCTATTGCTGTTCTTGCAAATTTATGTAAACTTGCTGCAGATTCACTGACAATTTTGCCGTTGTTTTTTAATATAAAAAATTCATCTTCTAAATTTAATTCAGGCAATAACATTGGGCCTGCTTGTATTGAGTGTTTTATTTTATATCCGTTTTGAACTTTATCATTATGTCTTGCTATGTCATATAAAATATTACCTTCGGAGTCTTCTAAAATTCTAAATTCCGAGCGATTTAAAATTTTGGTCATAAACGGTTTTAAAGCAGGGTTTTGCATTAAATTTTCATTTTCTTTCGGGTTTGAAATGATTGTACCGTCTTTAACTATATATGAAACCGTTTTAGAATTATTTGCATCAAAAAAACCTGTATTAACAACAAATTTAGGATTTAATTTTTTATAAACATCTCTGTTTGTTTCTAAAGTTTCGGAAACGTAAGGTATTAATTTATTTTTTGCATATTTTGAATTAATTTCAACAACATAAACACCTTTGGGGTCTTGAATAATATTATATGCAGCGGAAGCTTTTGCAAAAGACGGTGCTATATTTATTGCTAATAAACTAAATATAAGTATTATTTTGAATAAATTTTTAATCATTATAAATCCTTTGATTTCTTTAGTACGAAAATAGAAGTAAAACATATAAGCGGAACAATAAATGGTGCTACAAATGGTGATAATACGGCTTTTTCCGCTAATAAATTAAAAAACGGTATTGTAATATAATAACCGAATATAATGCAAACCGCAATTAACATACCAACAAATTTTTGTTCTCTTGGTCTTGAAAAGCCTAATAAACAACCTAAAATTGTAAATATTATACACATAAATGCATGAGTATAACGTTGTATGTATTTGTTTAACATATATCTGTATTCATCATCCATTTTTTCTGATTTTAATAATGAAATATATTCATATAATTGTGAATTTGTTAGTTCTCTATCTCGGTTACTGTCCGGATTAACCGAATAATTCATTAATTTAAAAGCATTTATTGCTCTTTGTCCTTGCAAAATTGAATAATTTTCTATGGGCAATATATCTTTGAATATACCCTCTTCCGAAATTAAATACTTCTTACCCGAATTAATAATCCATTCGTTGTTTTGAAATTTTACAAAGTCTGAAACCAATATACCGGAAAGTATACTTGAACCTTTTTCTGAATTATCATAAAAATTCAACACAATAACATTTCTTATATTATTCTTATCAAAATTTGAAACAATTAGTATTTTATTCATTGAGTCATCGTTGTTTTTAACCGGAAACACAAATTGTGAGGATTTTTCATCTCCTCGAAAATGAGAAAGTTTAGCGGTTGTGTACGGTAATAATTTAGAGGAAACAAAAAATGTTCCTATTGTCGCAAAAATACTTAAAATAATAACAGAAGCAATTATTCTGAAAAAAGAGAATCCGCAACCTCTTAATACAGTGATTTCAAAATTTTTACTCAATTTATCAAAAGTTATGATGGTTCCAAGCAACATGCCGACGGGTAATGCTATGTTTAAAACTTTTGGTAATTCGAACAAAATTATATTTACGGCAGTTTCTATTGTATAAACTCCGCTCAATGTCCTGCTTACTGTTTTTAAAAATGTTTCAGGCATTATCCAAATAAGCATAAAGACAAAAACACAAGCAAAACAAGCAACAAAAACTTGTTTAAAAATATATTTGTCAAGCAACTTTATTTTCATTAAAGAGTAAAGTCCTTTCCTAAGTAAAATTCTTTTGCTACGTCGTTATTTGCAATTTCATCACGAGAACCTTGTATTTTTATTTTCCCGTCAAATATTAAATAAGCTCTGTCTGTAATTGATAAAGTAGCTTTTGGGTTGTGGTCAGTAATTAAAACCCCCAAACCTCTGTTTGAAAGTAATTTAATATTGTCTTTTATTTCGCCTATTGCAATCGGGTCAATACCAGCAAACGGTTCATCCAGTAGTATAAATTCAGGACTTGCTGCAAGTGCTCTTGCTATTTCAACACGTCTTCTTTCTCCTCCTGATAAAGCAACTGCGGATGTATTTCTTAGTTTCTTTATTCTAAATTCATCCAGTAGTTCTTCCAATTTTTTTTCTTTTTCGTTCGGATTTAATTTCTCGTTTAATTCAAGAACAAGTCTGATATTATCTTCAACACTCAGTTTTCTAAAAATTGATGATTCTTGCGGCAAATAACCTATGCCCTGTTTCGCTCTTAAATTCATTGTCATATCCGTTAAATCAATATCATTAATATAAATTTTTCCGGAATTTGGTTTGACTAAGCCTACAACCATATAAAATGTTGTTGTCTTTCCTGCACCGTTCGGACCTAATAATCCGACAACTTCTCCTGTTGATACTTCAAAAGAATTATTGTTAACTACGGTACGGTCATTATAAATTTTAACAAGATTTTCCGCTTTTATTTTCATTTAAAAATACCTATCATTTTTACGATAACACTAAAAAATTAAAACAAAAATTAATCAGTGCCATTATTATAACTTTAAATAAAATAAACAAACTTGTCAAAAAATAGAGAAAATTTTGATATAATTTTAAACAAAGAAAATCACACCTTAGCAATTTTTTAAGTTACATTTATAAATATTTTAGTATTTCTTTTAAATCTATTTTTAGACACTTTAATTCTTTGCAGGTTTCTTGTCGTTTTGCCCACAAGCAAGGTCTGCATTCCGTTTGATTTTTAAGCGCAATGAAATTCGGTGAATTTGGGATTAAGACACTTTCATCAGTCGGTCCGAAAACCGCAATTGTTTTTGTATTTGTAGCAATGCCTATGTGCATTGGGGCAGAATCCGAACAAATTAATATTCCTGATTTTGTTATTAAATTTGTTAAATCTTTGATGTTCTTTGTCTTTCCAAACATATCAGTATAATTTGTTATACATTTTTCTTTTAAAATTTTTCTAATTTCTTCAATACAGTTTTTATCGTCGGGACCACCCGCTAAATATACATTTTTTCCTGCATTTAAAATTATTTCTATAATTTCCGCCCATTGACGTGCGTTAAATGTTTTTGTAATATTTTTTGCAATGCTAATTTTACTTACCCCAGGGTGAATAAGTACCGAATTTGCAATTTTTTCGTAATTGTCGTGATTTATGCACGGATTTTTAAAATCATTATCGGAAACCGGACGAACTAAATCAAAATACATTTTTGCCGCATATTGTTGTTTGTTCAGTTCAATTGCATGCGTAAGTAATTTTTTTGAAAGGTTAGATGTTTCGTATCCGATTTTTGTTTTTATTCCCGTTAAATATAGTAAAAAAGATATTAACGGATTTGCGCCCGAAGAAATTACCAAATCATATCTGCCTGTTAGTGCTTTAAAATATAATTTTAGCATTTCAATATATTTGTTTTTTGTTTTTATATTTATAAAAAAATAAGAATTTAAATTATTTGTTAAATCAAGAAATGCTTTACTTCTTTCTTCTAAACATAGTGTGATTTTTGCATTTGGATAAGTATCTTTTAATGCGTTAATTACGGGGGAAAACAGTATTTCATCCCCAATGCCGCCGAAATTTATTAATAAAATATTTTTAAAATCATTCATATTAAAACGGTTTTGTTTGATTTAATTTTTTTCTCAATTCTCGAAATCTTTCGATATCTTCATTCGCCTTGTTTGTTTCCTTGAATACTATTTGGCTTGATGGATGAACAAGCATAATGCAATCAATATGTACTTCCAAAAAATTATATCTTTTTGCAGGTTGGCTTGAATTTCTTGATAAAATTTCCGCATTGGTTACCGCAAGAAAACGTTTTTCTTTATCATTTAGTAAATCAGTAAGTTCTCTATTTGTTTTTGTATATTTTGATACATGAACAGTACCTTTAATTTCATGGTCAGCCGTTAAAATAATAACCTCTATTGGAACCGTATCTAATTCTTTTGCCATTTTTTACCCTTTGTTTTTATATATAGAATTATATTATAAATTTTTGTTTATGCATAGTTTTAAAATGTACCCGATGGGAGTTGAACCCACATCTCAAGACTTCGGAGATCTTTGCTTTACCATTTAAGCTACGGGCACTTTTCTTTATTATACTAAAGAACATATTAAAATCTCAAGTATGTAGGTTTATAAATCGTGTTGTTGAATGAGTATAAATCGAAATTATTATTTTTTTTCAAATTGTTGTTAAGAATATTATTATTAAGATTGATTTCATTTTTGTCTGTTTTGCATAATGAATTTATTTTTTCAAAAACTTCAGAATTAACATCTATTACCGGATTTTCAGTGAATGAAAAACGTTCTCGAATTTTTATGCTTTTTTCTGTTTCCCCTGTTTCTTGCAAATGTTTTTTGAATGTTTTATTCGCAAGATGATTTTTTAAAATAGGCATTACGATGTTAGAAATAACAATAGAGTAAAAAATAGTTGCAGCTAAAAGCATACCGTTTCTTGAACCGATTATGTCATCATAAGCGCTTCCGTTGTAAAATTGTGCGGAACTGTATTTGTGATTTTTGTCAAAGTTGTCTAAAATTTTACCTAAGTTTGTTTCTGTCTTTATTTTATTATAATCAGGCAAATTAATGTTTTTTATTTCTGAGGAAATGTTATTTATAGTTTCTTTTTTTGAATTATTAAAATAATTATTGGTGGTAGTTCCTGTTTCACCGATAATTTTCTCCAAAAGTTTTTGTTCTCTGCTT
>CAZGRH010000002.1:32009-36191 GCA_964527005.1 uncultured Muribaculaceae bacterium
TTGCTTTTTGATTTAACCGATTTTTAATTTTTGATTTTCTGTTTTTAAGAACTTCTTTAATTGCAGTTTCCCATGATTTGTTTTCTTTTACTTTTTTTGAAAGCATGTCTTGAATATCACTTGTTAGAGGGACATCAATTTTTGCATTGGAGAATGAAATCATAAACAATACTGCCAAAAATGTTCCGATAGTGTTATTGTATTGCTTTAATTCGTGAGCGGCATAAATCGGATTTTCACCGTATGACTTTTTGATTTTTTGAGGAATAAAATATTTTTTTATTATATTGTTCTTTTTTGTTGAAAGTTTTTTAATATTTAAAATTTTATTTATAATTGCGATGGAGATAGCTCTTATCGTTACGCCGGTAAAACCGCCAGCCATTGCTTTTGATGCGGTTTTTATTGCAGAATCAATTTGTTTATCTTCTTGTGCAAATTCTAAGTCTATTAAAGGCCGTATCATTAGTGCTGTTGTAGCAAGAAAAAGTTTTTGTTCCGGAGCATTTACATATTCTCCTACAAATTTTCCGAGTCTGCCAATACTTTCAGGTATATATTTCACTTTTGCGGCAGAAGAAAACGACAACGAAATATTTTCCTTGCATTCCGAATTCCTGTTTGCGAGTTTTGAATTGTCCGCAAAATCGTCTTTTTTAACTTCGTTATTATTGTTTCGATTTTTTATTATACAATTCGCACAGCATTTATTTGTCCGAATTCTCATTTCTTTATAGCCTTACTCTTTTGCTTTAAAAATTAGAAATTAAATTTGTTGTTATATCATTAAATATTGTTAAAAAAAATTTACATAACATGTAATAAACGCAAATTTATATATCTTTGTTTTTAAAACAGATGAGAGAGGTTTTTATGAAAATTTCACCCGTATTTATAAATCGTGGATATTTTGTTAATAATCAGGTTAAAAGAAAACAAGTTAATCAATCCGGTAATGCAAAAAATATGCAAGCAGTTCCTTTTAAACGTATTTATAAATCAGCGGATGTTTCATTGTTGCGTAATGACGAGTTGTCATTGGAAGAAGAAAATCAAATCCCGACAAGGGATGGTTATTTGTTAAATGAAATAGCCTCATTATATCCAAATCAGGATTGTTTTATAATGTCGGGTTCGGGTGGGTATCCTTGTCTTTTTTTTAGAGAAGTTCCGCCTATTGTTCAAGTTCTTGATTCACATGAAAAAAATAAATTATCATTTGAATTAAAATTAAATGATGAGCAGTATCCTTTTGTTCCGTTAATTTTGTATCCTGATAATCCAAAATATTGTGACAAGCGTCCTGAAATGAGTGCGATAATCGGGTGTCCGCCTAAATATTCGACAAATCCGTCTTATATTTATACAATTCAAGTTGCTTATGAAGTTCACAAAAAATTGATGGAAAAAAAATATCAAATTCTAAATGCTCTTGGGAAAAACGAGCATTATGATTTTGGCACTGATGAAACGATTATTGATAAAGCACATAAAGAAATTGAAGACGTTGAAAATGCTGCAACAAGGTATTTACTTGAGTGTGCTTTAATTTCGCAAGATGATAAAATTTTAAAAAATACAGAGTATGAAGATACTTTTTCAAAAATAAAAGAGAAACTTGATTTAAAACGAATAGCGGATTTAACCACAAGCATTGCCGAACAACCTATGGTTGATACTTCTAAAAGAGTTAATTTATGCAAAATGATAACCGAACTTTATCCTAATGCGGATGAAAATAAACAAAGAATACAAGAAATAGTTGATATGCTGGTTGCAATATGTCCAAATGATGAAGAATAAAGAGAGTAAACCGTAAGCCGGATTCTGTTTATACAATCATTTGTCTGGGAGATAAGTTACCCTATCCCTCTAGCGATTTTTCAAAAGATGGCGGGTCACCTTAGCCTTTTATTCAATCTTGCACCCGAACGGAGTTTACCGAGCAGGTGTTTCTCAACACCTCCGGTAGTCTTTTACACTACCGTTGCACCTGAACCTGAATAAGGTTGTTTACTTTTCTGTGGCACTATTCCTGAAGTCACCTTCGGCGGACGTTATCCGTCGTTCTGCCCTTGGGTGTCCGGACTTTCCTCATATAAGTATACTTATACGTGATTGTTCGTTTACTCTCTTTTTAATTATTACATAAAATGGTTATATTTAAAACTTTTTAAATTTGTCGGCAATATCTTTCGGTAATGCAATATTTTGTATAGACATTTGGAATTTTTTCATTTGTGCCAATTTTTCTTGGTCTTCTTCCAATTTTCGAGATGGTTTTTGAGGAGCTTTTAGTAATTTTTGAAATTTCGATTCCTTTTTACCTTCCGAAAGATATAGGATTATATCATCAATGTTGTCACAATTTATACCGTAAGCATCCGATAAACTTTTTGCCGAAGAACCGTAAGGCAATTCATACAACCATTTTGCAGAATTTATATCTCTTTGTGATAATTTTACAACTCCATATTGATGGGGTGTATACATAATATCATTTTTGTTATCTGAATGTCCAAGCCCTATAGCATGCCCGATTTCGTGCAATATTGTATGAAAAACTTCATTCTCATCCATGTATTGTCTGTGAATAATTCCGTCGGAAATACCTATTTGAACTTCTGCCGAATATAATCTTGATTCGTTATCAAATACGAAATTACAATTGCCGAGTGATTTTATGTCTACTCTTCTCCATTCGATATTTATTAACGAATCATTCAGTTTATTTACAAGTCTGAAAGAAAATTTGCCGTTGCTAACCGACTCCCAAGTATTGAACGCATCTATAACCATCCCTGTATATTTGTTTCTTTCTGCGGCACTTAAAGAGTACCAACTGCAAGGTGCAATATATACGGGCAAAGGAAAACATTGCCGTGGCCATCTTACAAGAATTCCTTTTCTTAAATTTGAATTTAGATATGTTTGCTTTTGCATATTAATTCGTTTCTTTTTTCTCTTCCTGTTTGATAAATTGACATAACTCTTCCAATCTAGAGTCTTCCATTGCTTTTATTAAATCATCGGCGGTTTTGAATTTCCCTAAGGCAAAACCTGTTTCTGCATATAGAACACAATCGTTACATAAACGATATTTGCCGTATTGAATGGAACCTGCTAATGATTTCGTTTTTCCGCAACAAGCACATTCAAACATTTCTTCTTCAAGCGTCGGGTCTTCTTCTAAATCGTCAATTTTCATTTGTGCAACTACTGCTTGCATTTCTTCTATAATCTTTAATTGTTCTTCTTTATTCATTTGTTTTCCAATCTTTTTGTTTAATTATATCATGTTTGTAAACATAGAATTTCAGGTTCTTGCCAACAATAGTTATAAGTTCAAATTCCTTGTTTAATAAATTCATAAATTCACGTCCATAGCCTGTCATAAAAGATTTTTCTCCATACCAAGGATATTGAATATTTGTTGTTATAACATAATCCGTTTCATTTATTCGATTTAAAATAAATTCTTTTGAAAAAATTTCTGCATTTGGCGGGATTAAGTAATATAAATATGGGTCTGATTTTCTATTTGTCAAAAAATTAATCAGTGTACCTTCCGGTAAAATTAAAACTTTGTCATTTCTTTTTGTATTATTGCCTATGTATTCCAAAATATCAATCGTCGAATTATAAAATACTTGCGGAATTTTGAAATTACCTTTAGAAGTTGAAACAGGTACAAGTTTATTACTTTCATTGATTGTATAAATAAAATAAAATGATGACAATATTAAACAAATTACGGATATTATTATTGGTTTTGCAACTGTAATGTTTCTGTATACAAATGCAATTAATGAAATGAATAATAATGGAAAGAAGTAAGTTCCGTATATTTCAAAAGAAAGTCCGCCAAGAGTTTTTATGCTTGTTAAAATACCTGTTAAAATCAAGATTGATAAAAGCATGTCTTTTTTCTTTATTGAAAATAACAACAAGATTATATTTATTATGCAAATTGGAGCAAAAATACTTCGAAATTGCGGGTTTAATAAATTAAAAAAAGAATTTTTAATGTTATCAATTGTGGGCGCTATTCCTGCATATTGATAAAAATAATTAGCACTGTGGCTTTTAGAAACTCCTATCATATAATTTAACGCAATAAATAAATCACCAAATGTACAATGCTGAAATAATAAAACAATCAATGAAATAATTGGCATAACA
>CAZGRH010000003.1:0-31695 GCA_964527005.1 uncultured Muribaculaceae bacterium
ATTAATCTTTCAATCTTAGTTTCATCATAAACATTGTTTGAAAAAACTTTCTCATCAATAAGCTTTTTCATTGTTTCTTCTTTTGGTGTTATTAATGTTAAAGAACCTACATTAAATACACCTGTTGAGCCGATAACAAAACCATCGGGATTAGCAAATAAAATATTACCCCCTATTTCTCCATTCATAAACGAATTTACAACACCGTTAATTTGCGAAGCAGATCCTTGAAAAATCAAGTTTACAAGTTTATTCTGAGTATTTATAAGATTTAAATTTACAATATCACCATTGTTAACATCAAATTTGTCAAAAGAGTTTATACCAATTGTTCCGTTTTTGACGGTGGTATTTGTTGAAATGTTTGTTATATTACCATTTGTATTTATGTTTGTGTCTGTTGGTAATGGTCCGCCAACAGATATATCAGCGGCAAAAATGCACAACGAACAATTATAATTTGTAAATATAAGAAGTAATAAAGCTGCAATAAAACGTTTCTGTATTGCATTATTCTTCATATTTATAATCCTTTCTTTTGTACGACTTGCATAGCATATAATAACTTATAAAAATCAGGAGAAAAGATTAGCAACAAATATTGTTACTAATTTTAATAAATGTTTTTCTGATAGAATTTTTTATGTTAAAAATAAATATGAATAATGTAAGGAAAAATTTGGTTAAGAATATGAAAAAGAAGTTTTTGCTTTCTGCGATTTTTTTGTTTTTATTATGTTTTGGCTTTGACCTCGGTTGTTTTGCTATTGAAGATGCAGATGTTAATTTAACACCAAAACAATTAAAAGAATTAAAGAAATTGGAGAAAAGAGCAAAAAAAGAATCAAATCATACATATACCGAAGAAATTAACAAAAATATTTTAACTCCGAATATCTCTCCAGGTTTTCTGAATGATACGGAAAAGACAAGACAATATTATAACCAGTTTGAAAGTGCGCACAGAACTCAACTGCAAGAGGCATTAGAAGAGCCTATTGTAGAAGATGAAAAGTTGAAATTACCGGCTCGTATTCAAAATGATGCAATAGAAATTTGGGTTGAAAAAGTTATATTTTCTGATTCTGAGATTTTTTCAGAGTTAGAATTGTATAATTTAAAAAATATTGCAGAAAGACAGTTGCTTACGGCAGAAGATATTAATAATTATGTGGCTCTTATAAACGCTCAATATGCGAAAAAGAATATTTTTACCGCAAGAGCAATATTAGAAAGTTTTGAAAACGGTATTTTAAAAATAGAATTAATGGAAGCCAGAATTGGTAAAGTTTATGTTGAGGGAAATAAATTTAATCGCAAATGGTTTTTAAAAAAACAAATATCTTCAAAACCTTCTGATATTTTGAATTTACAATTATTAGAAAATGATTTAAAAAATTTTAACAAAGATGCTAGAAGTATTAAATTATCTGCCAAATTACGTCCAGGGGAAGAATATGGTACAACTGATGTAATACTGAAAGCCGAAGAATCTTTTCCTTATCATTTTTCTGCATCATGGGATAGTTTTGGGCGTGAAACAACAGGACTTTTACGTGGCGGCTTAATGCTTTCTACAGATTCTCTATTCGGTTTTCAAGACAGATTAACCGGTGCGATAAATATGGCGCATTCTTCTTTTACCCCATTCGTAGACTATAATGTTCCTATAAACAGAAAAGGAACTCGTCTTGGCGGTAGCTATATGTATGGTAAAAGTAAGGTTATGGGTGGAGATTACAAAGATTTTGATTTGAATGCCAATACGCATGTTTTTAGTACATATTTATCTCATCCGTTGATTGATACACAAAAAACTCAGTTAAAAATAAATACTTCTGCAAATATAAAGCTTTCTACTGCTGATATTTCAGGCTTTCAATATACAAATTATAAAGACTACAACCTTGCATTCGGACTGGGAGGCAGATTTAATTTTAATAAAAGTGTGCTTTTTGGCTCTGTATATTCTACAAATGGTATTATACGTGATGATATAAGAAGCTTTTCTCAATATTTTACTAAAATAAATGCAGATGGATATTATATTCACTATTTACCGAAAGGAATTATCGCTACCGTAAGAGCCGGCGGACAGTATTCGCCGCAAGATATTCCGTTTATTGAACAGTTTCAAATTGGTGGTATTTCCAGTGTAAGAGGTTATTCTGAAAGTTTATTACTCGGGGGAAATTCTTATTTCGTAAGCATGGAAATGTTATTTCCGATACCATTTTTACCTGAAGAAATAAAAATTCCGTTTAATAAAAAAGATGGGATTTTTAGACTCAAAGATTCAATCAAATTAGCGTTGTTTATGGATAATGGTGCTATAATTCCAAATCACGGTAAAACAGGTACTACAAACTTTTTATCAAGTGTTGGTGCCGGTATAAGACTTGCTATATCAAAATTTTTAACTGCAAGAATATATATCGGAGTACCATTAATGAATGCTGGTGTATATAATCAAGCTGGCGCAAGAGCACACTTTGATTTGATAGCATCGCCTTTTTAATTTAATCAGGTGAATTCTGAATTTATTTAGAATTTTATATAGATTAATAATGATTTTATTGACGGGGCACTATACTTTGTTTTCGCAGTGGAAATAGTATGCTTGGTGCAATTGTAGAAATCACTTAATTTCTTTTGTACAAGATTGGATTTCATTAACACTTGAATATATTAGAAAATATCATAATATACAATTTTGACAATTTACCGATTATAGCTTGTCAAAATATTCTAAAATTTTTTCAGGTATTTCAATATTTTCTTTTTTTAGTAAATCGAACAATTCTTTAATTTTATTTTTAATATTAAATTTTTCTGTATCGCCTTGTAAAATTTTATTACCGTTTTTATCGAACAAAATTGAAGCTTTTTCCGTGTCTGTTGCAAAATCAAAAGAAATTCTGTCAGTATCGGATAATTTTTCTTTTAAGAATGTTTTAAAACCGATTTTTGATATATCTTCTTTTGTATAGTCAATATAGTCTATTTCAATGTTTAAAGGATTTGCTGAAATTCCGATTTCACTTAATACATTTCCGTTTTTATCAAAATAGCCGATATTCGTAGGATTTTTGATTATATAATCTTCAAGAGAATGTTCTGTATCCGCATATATACTTTTAATCGGATTTTTAAGTCCTATTTTCCCTCTCGTTTTTTTCACCGTTCCGTCTTGAGAAAATTCCGTAATCAGATTTTCCGAATATTCTTTTAATGCTTTTTTATCGGCACCATTTATATCATACAGAATGCCGTTTTTTATTCCGTTTTTTCCGTGTGTAGTTTTTGCAAGTAATTTTCCGTTTCTAAAGTCTTTAGATTTCGTAAAATTCGGCAATCTGTCATCATATATTCTTCTTAATTTCCCGCTTTCTTCATAATAAAGTCTTGTTTCTCTGTCAATAATATAACTGTCAATTTTTTGAGTAGCAACTGTTTTTTGGTTATTTCCATAAGTAAAAGTTCTTTTTACATCGTTAAATTTTGACTCTTTTATTCGTCCGTTCATGTATTTTAGCGAAACTTGTTCTCCGTTTCCCAATGTATCAACAATAGTTCCGTTAAAAAGTTCATCGCCTTTTTTTGCAATACCTTTTGAAAATGTAATTTCTGATAATTTATGTGTTTGCACATTGTTTTTCATTTCTGAAGAAACGTTATCAATAGCGGTATTTGTATAGTTTTCGATTGTATTTTTTATTGTTTCATTAACTTGTTTTTCAGGAATAATTTCTTGTAAATTATTTTTTGTTTCATTAATAAATTCGCTTGCTACTTGTTTTGTATCATTAATTGTTTGGAAAATATTCGTTTGATTGGAATTATTTACGTTTGGTTTCACAAATTTATTTTTTATTGTTTCAATTGTTTTTTTACCCTTGCCGCTTTTTATTAAATATATAGCACTTGCAAGAATAGCGGCAATTCCAACTCCTATTGCAGCTTTTTTAAGCGCTTTTTTCTTCTTGTCCAAGATTAATTTATCTTGTTCCGTATTTAAATGTTGAGTTTGAACCGCAGGTTTTTGCGGATTATTCATATATGTTTCAAATACATTAGAAGTTACCGGATTATTATTTATAAAATTTACGGACATTTTTATATTTCCTTGTTTTTATATGTTTTATATTTTATAAAAATTGTAATAAAAAAAATTGTCTTTTTCTTGCGTTAATATTTACAAATATTATTATTTTTCAGTTGAATTTACTATTAACTGATAAATTTTATTTTTGTTTTCTTTGTATAACTTTGCTATTATTTTTGAAATATCTTTGTAAGAAAAACCCTCATCTTTTAATATATTTATTTTATCAAGCAATTCTTGTTCTAAAAGTTGTTTTTTCTCTTGTGCGAAAATCATAGCAACAATTTCACCTTTTAACGGATTATTGTTGTAATAAGCAAGCATATCATCAACAGATAATATTTTAATTTCTTCAAAAATTTTTGTAAGTTCTCTGCCTACTGCAATTTTTGTATTACCCCCGTAAAACAATTTAATATTTTCGAGAGTTTCCAATAATCTGTTCGGAGAATCATAAAACACACAATTTGTATATTTATATTTGTCAAAAATTTCTTTTTGTTGTTTCGCATTTCTCGGTAAAAAACCGATGAATGCGTACTCTTCCGTTTCTCGTGGAATTAACGTTAAAAATGTTGTAATTGCGCATGCCCCGGGAATGGAAGTTATTTTAATATCATTATTTAGTAATTCTTTTATCAATATACTTCCGGGGTCGGAAATACAAGGTGTTCCTGCATCTGATACCAAAGCTACGGATTTTTTTTCTTGTAATAAAGAAATTATTTTGTAGCTTTTTTCTTTTTCATTAAATTTATGGCAATCAAATAATTTTGCGTTTATTTGATATTTTTCGAGTAATTTTTTTGTTACTCTTGTATCTTCACAAGCAATAAAATCAACATTTTTTAGAATTTCAACGGCTCTGTATGAA
Source organism: uncultured Muribaculaceae bacterium (assembly GCA_964527005.1). Lineage (GTDB taxonomy): Bacteria > Cyanobacteriota > Vampirovibrionia > Gastranaerophilales > Gastranaerophilaceae > Avigastranaerophilus. Next base: position 4,980 of record CAZGRH010000003.1, read on the forward strand.
ATATCACTCAAGTTTCCGATTGGAGTTGCAACTATATAAAATTTTGCCATGATTATTTCCTGTTTATCGGGTTTGTCACAACATTGGCAAATGTTTTGTTTAAGCCGATTATATCCAGTGTTTTGCTTACATTTGGCTTTATGTTACTTATTGTTAGTGATTTATTATTTAATACTGCAACTTTTTGTACATTTAATAATGTACTTACGGCTTTCATGTCAATTGTTTCGATATTTTCAAAATCTAAATTTATACCGTCGTTTGTTTCAAATTCAATGTTATTAATACTTTTTATATTTTTAAATAATTCAGAAACTTTTAAATTTTGCATATTCTACTCTTCTTTTGAATTAAATTATTCAAATATATTCCCATATCTGTAGAATATAATATTATTTTTTTTAATATTTGGCAATAAATTAAAACTTTATCCGACTTTTCGTATTCTTTCTTTTCGTTCGCTTTCGTTTATCACAAAATCTTGTGGCTTTGTTGCATACCTGTTTTCGTATATTTTGTTAACATTATAATTAATTGAAGGAACTCTTCTTGATTGTTTAATATTTTGAGTTTTTAGTGTATTAATTGTTTGATAATTTTTTACGTGATTTGAGATTGTTATGTTTTTATTGGAATTTTTCTTTTTATTTGTTGGTTTATGTGCAAACATCAATAAAATTAACAAACTTAATATTGCTAAAGTAGTGGATACATTATCATTCGCAAGGAATAATAAATTGTTTAACATACTGTCTTTATACTCTTTTGTAATACCTGAAGAAATATCATTGACATAAATTTTTGCATTTTCAATGTTTTTTCCTTGAATGGCAATTACGGTATTATCCGCATTTTTCTTTTGAACAACTACATTTTGTAAATCGTCGGTATTGTCGTATACTATGTCAATTGAGTCGGACGGCATTGTTGAAGCTAATGTCAAAGTTAAATTATCTTTTGAATTTGAAACTTTTTGAATTTTTACGGAATTGTTTAATTTTAACAAGACACTATGGTTATTATCGTTTGTTTGTTTTACATCTATTCCCGATAAAAAATTAACGGAAGCGTAAGTGCTTATGCCTGAAAATATAAATATGCAAATAAGCAAAAGGCTTTTTTTTAACAAACCGAAATTACTTGTTGTTCTCATATTCTCTCCGATAATTTTACTCATATCCTAATGTAATTTTAGAAATTTTATTAGGATATTACATCAATCAAACGGTTTAATAATTTGTCTAAATCTTTGGATTAATTTTTTCTTGCGCATGTATAAAAAAAATATTATTATATTTAAGTAGATGTTCTGCGGTTATAGTTGTGTTAAAGGTATGAAGAGTATGTTAAATTTCTTTTTTAAAAAAGAGTCTAAAACAAACAAAACGGATTTGTTTAATGAATATTTTCAAAAAATCAGGAAATTTTATAATAAAGAGCAAATACCTTTTATACGTAAAGAAATTTTAAGCCGTATGATTGAAAAATACGGATATCTTCCTTATTCGCAAGCGAAAGCATTGGAAGAGTTGAGTGATGAAGAAGTAATTTTTTGTTTGGAAAAAAAATTAGAGATTAACGAAACATTTAAAGCAGGGAAATTGTGTTTTAATGAAGAAGAAATAAGTGCGGTAAAAAGAAGCGGTTATATTAATTCAGATTGGATAAAAAAAGAACAACATGACATAAAACTAATAAATCTTAGTGCGTTGGGTGATGGCGGTTCTGATTTGGCTCCGGCTAAATTTATTGATTGGTTAAGACAAATTGTAATTTTGCCTGCAGGAAATTTAAAAAAAGGAATTTTGTCTACAACTGTTTATTTAATTCCTTTTCATCCTCGTGATTTCGGTAATGCTTATTTATCGGCAAGTTCGGAAGAAGTCAGTAAGAATTTAGAAGATAAAGATATAAAATCTCTGGGCATTTGTGCGAAAGAACAAATAAAATTTTTCATAGCATTGGCGCAGCTTGCAGGACATCCTGTTATTTATGATGTTTTTCCTCAAAACGGCAGATTTTCAAAAACAGTTCTTTCTCATCCCGAAATTGCAAGATGGGTTGATGTTAATTCCTTAATTGAAAAGATTTCCGAATACATTCCGACTATTGCGGAAAAATTATCTGAAGAATTTGATGAAGATGATGTAACAATTGTAAAAAATATATATAAAACAACTTTAAAAAACGGTTCTACGGATTTAACTCCCGAATTTAAAAAAATTTATAACAGATTTTCTGAAGAGTTAGAACAAAAGAAAAAAGAATTATCAAATATGATTTCAACAAAAGGAGAACAAAAAAAACTTCAAAAGCGTGTTCAACGAATTGTTGAAAAAATTGAAAATGTAAAATTTTCTAAAATTAAAAATGATTTTAATATAACAAAACGAACTGATATAATTAATGAATTAATAAATCAAGGATTGTGGACATTCCCCGACGGCGCTTGGTGTTCAAGCGGTATTCCCGTTTTTGAAAAAATGTCGGAATGCGGTTCTTATCCTGTTTTTAAACACTATAATTCCAAAGAAAATGATGTTTCGGAATATGCGAATTCAGACTGTCAAACACCTTATTATTTCGTATATTTAGAAACCGGTGAATATAACATGCCCGTAATAAATTTCTTCTTGAAATATTTAAAAAATCTTCAAAAAGATTACAATTTTGACGGTTATCGAATAACGCATACTGACTTTGTCGTTGATGAAATGAGCGAAAAAGATTTAAGACCAATCAGTTACAGAGCACCGAGATTGTTGCTAAAAAAAGCAAACGACATGATGAAATCCCAAGTGCCTTATTTCGCTTGTATGGCAGAGTATAGACTATGGGGCGCTTTTTATAAAGAATATCATCAAGATATGAATTTCGATATTCTTTGGGGAGATGATACAAAGACTGATTACGAAAAACATCCGTCGGATATTATAAATAACAGTAGAACACTTCGGGAATATAACGGCGGAATATACAAAAATTCATTATTATCGGTTTTGAAAACATATAATAATCAAGACGGTGAATTTAGGACGATAAACAGGTTTATGGGATTATCAGATAAAAACGAAGCTTTGTTTAAATGGTTGAAAATAAAATTCTTGCCGGCAGGAACTCTTGCAAACCGACCTTGTTTTTATGTAGACGGTGATGAATCTTTTTCTAAAGACGGAATTGAAGCTACAATTGAGGATGAAGTTTCTTTAATTCGTGAAAATGATGAGGATTTTTATAATAAATTTGATGCTATAAGACGACTTGCAATTAATGATGAATTAACTCAAGACGGTGAAGCTCAAATTATAATTCAAAATAAAGATGGATTTATTGCGTGGAAAATATCTAAAGAAACAGTTAAAGAAGCTTTTGTTGTTGTAGCGGATTATTTACCTGAAAATGAAAGAATTCTTAAACGAGATGTCGATAACATTATGAAATATGAAACTAAAGTTAATGAACCGATTTTTAATAAAAAAATAGAACTTCCGTCTGATTTCTCGCTATTTTGTGAATACATTTGGGAAGAAGATAAAAAAGACTATGTGGCACATTATTTTTCACCAAATATTCAATCAATTGAAATTGAAAGATTGGAACCTTCAGAGTTTAGAATTTTCAAAATTAAGAGATAAATATGAATATATCCGAATTGACTTTAAAACAAAAAATCGCCCAAATGTTTATTGTAGGCTTTAAAGGTACTAATTTTAATTCTAATAAATTCTTTGTAAATATGTTAGAAAATTACCTTGGAGGTGTGATTTATTTCTCTCATAATATTCACAACGAACAACAATTTAAGAAATTAATATTTGATATTACATCAAAATCTTCTTTGCCGTTGTTTCATAGTATTGACCAAGAGGGTGGAAAAGTTGAAAGAACCGAAAACATACATAGCGGGAAAAAATATCTTAGTGCAAAAAACGCTTATGAAATGGGACTTTCATTTTTGCAAAACCAAACAAAAGAAATTGCATTAGAACTTAAAAATTACGGAATTAATATGAATTTTGCTCCCGTATTGGATGTTAATACAAATGTTAATAATCCGATTATAGGTGAACGTGCATATTCAAATAATGCTGAAGAGGTAATAAATGCGATAAAAGTTGTAATTGATGAATTTGAAAGATATAAAATAATTGCGGTCGGAAAACATTTCCCTGGGCATGGCGATGCAAATGCGGATTCTCATAAAACATTGCCCATAATTGATTTGTCAAAAGAAGAATTGTTTAATGTTCATATAAAACCTTTTGAATTTGCAATAAATAAAGGTATTAGTGCAATTATGGCAGCACATGTTTTATATCCGAATTTAACAAACGATCATAACTTGCCTGCTTCAATATCGAAAGAAATAATAAATGATTTGTTGATAAAAAAATTAAATTTTAACGGAATAATCATGACAGATGATATGGAAATGAACGGTATTAAAGGTTATACAAAAGCAGAAGGTTGTATAAAAGCTATTAATGCAGGTGTTTCAATGTTTATATTTCGTGAAGCAACTGATGAAGTATTTAATTTAATTTCATTATTGGAAAAAGAAGTATTGCAAAAAAATATAGATGAAAAATTAATTGATATTGCCGTGAAAAAAATAATAGAAACAAAACAAAAATATAAAATAATATAGTTTAATGTATAAATTTGTATTTTCTGTTATTTTAACAAACGGACATTTTGTGACGTTTAAACTGTTTCGATAAATAATATTTCTTAATAAATGTTTATAAATCGGCAAATTGTTTTTTGTTCGTTTTTTTGTATTCTCAGAAAGGATATGTAAAGATGAATATAGGTAGAATTTCAAATTTTAACACACCGGCATTTGGTGCCAGATTTAGAACAAAAACAAAAATAGCATTAGAAAAAGAAGTGCATTCTTTAAAGAAACAAGGTAAAACAAAAGAAGCGGAAGAATTAGAAAAAACCATAAAAGAAACAAAAGAAAGAATAAAAGAATACGGTGATGCTTATACATCATTATCTTTGCTTAAAAAAGGTAAAAAAATCGGTTTTAAACTTACAAACCCGAGTTTTAATCATCCTCTTTCAAAATCTAAATTTATAACGGATGATTCAGGTAATTTAAAATCAGCACTTGAAAATATAAAAGAATCAGATATTGATAAAGCTGAATTAGATATGTATAAAAAAGAACTTTTCTATACAAGAAAAGATCCGATAGACCGTTTCGGTTACGATGTTCCTTTTCATTGTGTAAATCACTGGAATGAATTTGCACAAGTTCATGCAAAAGAAATATATAAACAATAATTTTTCAAAATGCCTTAAATAAAATTAAGGCATTTTTTATTAAAAAAATCTTGCTTATTTAATTTAAAAGAATTATAATCAGTTTATGAAAAAGATATTTTATTTATTTGTAATAGGATTATTTTTAATCACGGCAAATGTGGTTGAAGCTAAAGTTGTATCAAATGAAAAAATTGATACAAAAAAAGTTGAGTTTGCTAAAACAATATTGCTTGATTTGCAAAAGGATGTAACAGTTCAAACTGAAAATGGAGCAGGACCGTTTGTTGCCGCAATATATGATAAAAACGGTAATCTTGTTGCCAAAACATCAAATTCGGTTGTTTCGGATCAATGTAGTAATAATCATGCAGAAATGAACGTAATTCGAGCTGCGGAGAAAAAATTAAATACATTTGATTTAGCGCCTTACGAATTAAGTTTATATGTTACGTCAGAACCTTGTATAATGTGTCTTGGCGGTATTATGTGGTCAGGAATTAAAAATGTATATTATGGTGTTCCGTCGAATAAAGTTGAAAAAATTACCGGATTTGACGAAGGTTTTAAACCGCATTGGTTGAAAGAGTTCAAAAAGCGTGGTATCACCGTATATGGCAATATAGAAACAGAAGCGGGTGAAAAAGCACTTCAGCATTATGTTGATACGGGTAAAAAAATATATAAACCCTCAAGAAATTAATAATTAAAACAGTATTACGAAATACAATTACGATTCATAATATCGACTAATTGCAAAAATTAAGTATATATTTTAAAATTAGCTTATGAATTTAATAAGTTATATTTTAAGAAGAATTATTCAAACGATACCGATATTGTTTTTTGTATCGTTGATTAGTTTCTTTTTAATAAGAATAGCGCCTGTAGATCCTTTAGCGGAATTAAGATTAAATCCCGCTATTACTCAAGAAACTCTTGATTATGAAGTTAAAAGACTTGGTTTGGATAAGCCGATTATCGTTCAATATACTTTGTGGCGGAAAAGCTTTATTAAAGGTGATTTGGGATATTGTACAACAGGTGAAAAAGTTATTGATAAATTAATGGAGCGAATTCCGAATACGCTTTTATTAACGGGAATTGTAATAATATTAACTTGGCTCGTCGGTATTCCTCTTGGTATTGTAGCTGCATTGCATTGGCGAAAGCCTATAGATAGGCTTTTAACAATTTTTTCAAGTATAGGAATGGCAATTCCGTCTTTCTTCTTCGCTTTGTTATTATTAATTTTTGCAGTAAAAACAGGTTTGTTTCCGACAGGAGGTTTAACAAGCTACAATTATTCACAGATGGATAAATTTCATAAATTTTTAGATATTGCGCATCATTTGGTTTTGCCTGTTATTGTTTTATTTACGATTTCTTTATCCGGTTTACAAAGACAAATGAGAGGAAATCTTTTGGATGTTTTAGAAACTGATTATGTAAAATTTGCAAGGGCAAAAGGGCTTAGTGAAACGCAAGTTATTTATAAACACGCTTTAAGAAATGCAATAAATCCAATGATAACTTTATTGGGATTTGAGTTTGCTTCTTTGTTAAGCGGTGCGGCATTGACTGAATATGTTTTTCAATATCCTGGGCTTGGAAGATTAATATTGGAAGCTGTTATGAAATCTGACATAAATCTTGTTATGGCTTCATTGATGATAGGTACAATTATGTTAATAATCGGTAATTTAATCGCAGATATTTTATTAAAATTAACAGACCCTCGAGTGGAGGCTGCTTAATGAGTTTTTATAAAACTAATATTTTAAAAGAAATATTTAAAGATAAATTTGCAAAAGTTGCCTTTATTGTGCTTTCTGTTTTGTATATTGCTGTTTTTTTGGCAACATTTATTTGCCCGTACGAAAAAGATTATTCCAACAGGAATAAATCATATTGTCCGCCGTCAAAAATTTATATAATCAATGAAAAAGGTAAGTTATCACTGCCTTATACGTATAATTACAAAAGATATTTTGATAAAGAAAAATTTGAAACAAAATATTTGGAAGATAAAACAAAAAAATCTAGTGTTAAATATTTCGCAAAAGGATATAAATATAAATTATTCGGAATTATACCTTGTGACCGACATTTTTATAATGTTGAAAACGGTGGTGAGTTATATTTATTAGGAACGGATATAAACGGTCGTGATAATTTCTCAAGATTGCTTTTTGGCGGAAGAATTTCTTTGACGATAGGTTTCTTGGCATTATTTGTTTCTTTCCCTCTCGGAATGATATATGGCGGTATTTCGGGATATTTAGGCGGAAAAACAGATTTTATAATGATGAGAATAGCAGAAGCTGTTATGTCTGTTCCAAGCTTTTATTTGTTAATAATATTGGCTGCAATTTTACCTGCAAATATGACAAGTGTGCAAAGATTTTCACTTATTGTTTTAATATTGGCATTAATCGGTTGGGCGGGATTTTCAAGAGTAGTTCGTGGAATGGTACTTTCAGTTAAGAAAAAAGAGTTTGTTATTGCCTCTGAGGTTATGGGTGCATCTGCTTTAAGAACTATTGTTCGTCATATACTTCCTCAGACATTAAGTTATGTAATAATTGCAATGACATTAAGTGTTCCGTCTTATATTTTAGCAGAATCAGGATTAAGTTTTTTAGGCTTGGGTATTCAACAACCTGATGCAAGCTGGGGGAATATGTTAAAAGAAGCACAAGAATTTTCTAATATTATTTCAAGACCTTGGCTTTTAACTCCGGGATTTTTAATTTTTGTTGCAGTACTGGCATTTAATGTAATAGGTGATACAATTAGAGATATAGCGGATCCGAATAGTAAGGGAAGATGATATATGCATGATTTCTGGCAATATTTTCAAATTTCTGATTCTGAAATTTTAATCAGAATTATTTTTTCAATAATTTTAGGTTTTGTAATCGGATTAGAAAGAGAATTGACAAATAAATCAGCCGGTTTAAGAACTCAAACTTTAGTTTGTTTGGGAGCTTGTATTTTTACGATTTTATCCGTAACGGGTTTTGCTACATCTATAAGTTTATATCCGATGGGAGATCCGTCAAGAGTTGCGGCACAAATCATTACAGGTATCGGGTTTATAGGTGCAGGTACGGTATTGCGTCATGGATTAACGGTAACAGGTTTGACTACCGCTTCAACTTTATGGATTGCAGCCGCAATAGGCATGGCTTGCGGTTGCGGAAAGCTTGATATTGCCGTTGTATCAACAATTTTAACCGTGGCAATTTTAGTTATAATCAGAATATTTGAAATTAAATTGTTATCACATAATTCAAAACATTACAGACAGTTAAAAATAACTTTTTCTTGCGAAGCTGCTGATTATGACAATGTTTTTAATAAAATATCCGAAATATTTCCTGATACAATTGATTATAATTTTAAAACGGCAGATGAATACGGCACAAAAATAAAAGTGAATGCAAAAGTTAAATCAAATGATAAATCTCCTGTTTTGAATGTATATAAAAGATTGGAAGAAGTTAAAGAAATAAAATCAATCAGTGTAAAAGAAATATTTGACTAATTATATAAAAAAATGTTATAAAATATATGTCTTAGGGGTCTTATGGAAACAGAAGAAAAATTATATTCAGATGTTCCTCCGACAAGATTGAGGAATAGAAAAGAAAAATTTAGAAAAGCAAAAAATATACCGTTCTGGGTATGGTTAGCCGACACGGTCTTTTTTAGAATGCTTAGTCACAGATTTTACGCATTAAGAGTTAAAAATAAAGCGTTGTTTGAAGAAAAACGCAATAAAAATTATCCGATAATTTTTTATGCTCCGCACATGAATTGGTGGGATGGTATTGTCGGTTATAATATAATTCGCAGATGTTTTAAATTTCGATTAAGAATGATGATAGAAGAAATGAACAGATTTCCGCTTTTTAGTCTTTGCGGGGCATTTCCTGTTAATAAAAAATCAGCACAAGCTGCAATGATTTCTTTGAAATATATTGTAGATGATTTAAAAGATTCGGATATGGCTTTGTGGATATTTCCGCAAGGTATTGTTCGTCCGCCGAATTATCGACCTATTGAATTTCAAACAGGTTTAACATACATAGCTCAAAATATTGCGAAAAAACACGGAGGTGTAAATTTAGTTCCTGTTGCGGTAAATTATACATTTTTAAGGGAAGACAGACCCGAATGTCTTTGTGTTTTCGGTGAACCGATTGTTTTAACAAAAGAAAATGCAAATTTCGACAGACATGAGTTTACGGCTAAAATACAAAAAGAATTTGAAATGTTGTGTGATGAACAACTCGCTTCTTTTTCAAAGGGTGAAGTTACGGGTTATGAATATATTTTTAGGCAAGATTTGCCTTGGAACAGAAAACTTGAAAAACATTTAAAAAATATTGATATGGATAAAAAAATAAAATAGATTTTTATTGGCAATTTTTCTTCGAAATTTGTTTTTATATAACAAAGGAGAAATTATGATTAGTTCGGTTAATTTTTTAAATCCGTTAAAATTCAATAATGTAAAAAGTAAAACTGTTCATTTTAAATCTTCAAATGATTGTTTTATTAAGCAATCAAGACCTGAAGATGCAGCAATGAAATATGCAAAAGAAAAAATTTTGCAGGAAATAAAAAATTCCGGTACTGAATATATGGTTGTAATAAGTCAAGACGGAAAAATTTTGGCTGAAAATTCGGGAAAAGAAACGGAAGTTTCCGTAAATCTTTCGGATATTGCGCCGGAGTCAATATTAATGCACGGACACCCCGAAAAATTTCCGCTTTCTCCCGCTGATATTACAACATTGTTATCTTCAGGTGCAAAATCAGAAGAAGCAATTATGCAAGACGGATATTACAGTAAAATGACAAAACTGCCTCAAGCACAATCTTATATTCCGACATCAGGTTTATATCAAAATTTGGAACAAAGATTATGTTTAGCGGCAATGAAAGAAATGGGCTTGGATTGCAGTTATAAAGAAGATGATGTTCTTCCTATGGCAAAAGATTATTTGTCAAAGACACTAAACAAGGACTTTTCGCAGAAATCTAAAGATGAAGTATTTATAATGTTAAATGCGTTAGGTGTTGACACAAGCCAAAATTTTGAAAATGTATATAATCAATTAAAACAATTAATGGATTATTCTTTTTCTAATCTTGAAAAATACGATAAACAACAAAATATGATTATGCAGAATTATGATAAAATTCAAGATTTTTTAAATTCTGATGACGGTAAATTTGTAAGACATAAATTTCTTGAAGAAATAGCAAAAGAATATAATTTAAAATACGAAACAAATTTATATTGATATATTTAAAATATTTGGAAAGCTTTATACTTTTTAATGTATAATATTTCTTGTAAATCATATAAGAAAGGTTAGCAATGGAAAAGTATAATTTAGTATCGGGTATGCGTTCTACCGGAAAACTGCATCTTGGGCATTATATGGGGGTTTTAACCAATTGGGTTAATTTGCAGGAAGAATACAATTGTTTTTATTTTGTTGCTGACTGGCATGCATTAACGACAAAATACGATAAAACAGAAAATTTAAAACAAGATAAAATTGATGTTGTTTTAGATTGGCTTGCTTGCGGTATTGACCCTAATAAATCAACAATTTATTTTCAATCAAAAGTATTACAAATTGCGGAACTTCATGTCCTTTTAAGTATGATTACTCCTAATAATTGGGTTGAAAGAGATCCAACCTTAAAAGATATGGTAAAAATTCTAAAATCTAAAAATTCCGACAATTCCGAAAATGTTCCTCAAATGAGTTACGGCTTGTTAGGTTATCCTGTTTTAATGTCTGCAGATATTATGGCATTAAACGGTCAAGTTGTGCCTGTAGGTATTGATCAGTTGGCGCATTTAGAAATTACTCGTGATATAGTAAGAAGATTTAACAATATCTACAAATCAGATATTTTCTTTGAGCCTAAGCCGAAATTAACTCAAATTCCGATGTTAATTGGGGTTGACGGTCAAAAAATGGGTAAATCATTTAATAATGATATCAAAATTTCTGATGATGAAACTACAACTGCAAAAAAATTAATGCAATGTATTACGGACAGAAATCGTTTAAGAAAAGATGATGTCGGTAATCCCGATAACTGTGAAGCCGTATTTAAATATTATCAAATATTTGCGGATGAACAAACCGTTAATCAAGTTGATTGTGAATGCAGATGTGCTAAAAGAGGTTGTGCAGATTGTAAACGTCAACTTGCTAAAATAGTAAATGATAAATTTGCTCCGATAAGAGAGAAAAGAATAGAATATCAAAAAGATATTGATAGAGTATATGATATTGTTAATGATGGTTCTAAAAAAGCTTCAATAGAGGCGGAAAAAGTTCTTACAAAAGTAAGAAATGCAATAAATATATAGGTTCAAACAGGGTGTAAAATGTCAAAGATAAAAGTTTTAACTATATTCGGAACGAGGCCGGAAGCTATAAAAATGGCTCCGTTAGTAAAAGAAATTGAAAAAAATTCTGATTTTTTTGAAAGTATTGTTTGTGTTACCGCTCAACATCGTCAAATACTCGATCAGGTTTTAGAATTATTTCAAATAAAACCTGATTATGATTTAAATATTATGCAAAATAATCAAAATCTTTGGACATTGACTTCAAATGTACTTTTACAAACGAAAGAAATTATTGAAAAAGTTAAGCCGGATGTAGTTTTGGTTCATGGAGATACAACAACTTCAATGGCGGCAGCTCTTTCCGCATTTTATGCAAAAATTCCCGTAGGACACGTTGAAGCGGGACTTCGAACTTTTGATAAATATTATCCGTTTCCGGAAGAAATAAACAGAGTTTTTACTGATTCTTTATGCACTTATTTCTTTGCCCCGACTGATAAATCGTGCGAAAATTTAAAAAATATGAATGCTCAATCTTCGCATATTTATAAAACGGGAAATACGGTAATTGATGCACTTCTATACATTGTAAACAATCATGAAACAGAAATTAACGGTTTAAATTTAAATCCTGATTTAAAAACAATTCTTTTAACTTCTCACAGACGTGAAAATTTTGGAGAACCCATAAAGGAAATTTGCAGTGCAATTTTGGAATTAACAAAAAACAATAAAGATATACAAGTTGTATATCCTGTTCATCCTAATCCGAATGTGCAAAAACCTGTTTATGAATTATTGGATAACAAAGAACGAATTCACTTAATAAAACCGTTAGAATACGCCGAGTTTTGTTCTTTGATGAAAAAGTCATATTTAATATTAACTGATTCGGGAGGAGTTCAAGAAGAAGCACCGTCATTGGGAAAACCTGTGCTTGTGTTGAGAGATACAACGGAGCGACCTGAAGCCATTGATTTCGGAACTGTTAAATTAGTCGGTACAAACAAAGAAAAAATTGTTTCTTCCGTTCAAACATTGTTAACGGACAAAGACGAATATAAAAAAATGTCTGAGGCAATAAATCCTTACGGCGATGGTTTGGCTTCAAAACGAATTGTTGATATATTAAAATCTGTTAAAAAATAGGCAAAGGTCAGTTCCAATTCGGATAATATCGTAATGTTATCGTGTCTTTACTATCGATAGTTGCATTACCGCCTGTAATAAAATTTGTCAGGCTACCTGTCGGCGGTAATATTGTTAATGCCCATTTTATTGGAAAAACAAGCCAAGATAAATTTAATCCTTTTTTTATATATGTTCCTTTTAATTTATCGGAATCAATACCGTCAATTTGAAAATTGTCCACGATTAAGATTGCGGGAATTCCGTTCATACCTTTTGTCATTATTGTTTCTAACTTTGCGCTGGCTTCTGCTCCGCTTTTAACAATAATTTTACCGTTATATTTTACGTTTTGTTTAACTCTTAATTTTAAAATTTGTCCCTCATACCCGTTATTTTTTTTTGTTGAAATTTTACCGTTTAATTGTAATTTTACGGGTATGCTTTCTGTTGCATTATAATTGTACTCGGTGTTTGTTATCGGTTTTTCCGTTTGTTGATATTTTAATATTTCATCAATAAAAAAATCATCAACCGCATTTGCGCTAATATTGGGAAAAAACAAACAAAATAAGGCGGAAAAAGTAATATAAAAATTCTTATTCATATTTTATTGCCTTTTTGGAACCTGATTTTATTTTATTTGCTAATTTTTTTCTGTTTTCAATTGATGTTAATAAAAAGTTTTGATAAACATCATTGTTTATATATTCGTTATTTGCTAAATAATACGGATATTTAGTATAAATGTACTCGTAAATATTAGCAAGACGTTTTGATGTTAAATTTGTATGAGAAATTTTATCAAAATGTTTTTGCGGAAAAGCTTTATGAATAAACGTTATAAATCCTATCGGATTATATCCTGCCATTACCATAAAATCTATAGCTCGTTTGTCAAAAAATAATTCGTATTTTTTGGGCGCACATTTGATTTGAACGGAACTGACATATCCTTTAACGGAACCGGAATATGATTCTGCACATTTGCAAATTTCTCTTGCTATATATGCTGCAATTTCGTTTTCATCTGAAGTTAAAGATATAATTTCGTTATAAATAAGAACTTGTCTGTCTGTTAAACCGGAGTCAATTTTTAATTTTTTATCGGATTTTTCTTTGTATAAAAAAATCATTCTTACGTCAATCTTATTGGCATTCAATAATTTATAACCAATATCACCAATTTGTTTTTGTATTTTAATTGAGTCACTTAAATTAATTGACAAATTTTCTTCGGCTGCAAAACTTTTTGAACCGTAAAGACCGATTAATAATATAAATAAGATAAAAATTATTCTTTTCATATAATTAATTATACAAATTATTTAAAATTCTTTCAAGTAAAAAAGACTGCAATTGCAGTCTTTTAAATTCTAATTGCAAAAAATGACGTATCTTTTAATGCTTTAACGGAATGAATTACTTCTTTTTCAAATAAAAATAATTGTCCTTTTTTTATTTTATATTTTTTTGTTTCATCATCATTTTCATTTGGTAAATCACAACCGCAAGTTCCGCAAGCGCAATTATCATCCCAAAACGTAATTTCAATTTCTCCGTCAATAACATATAAACATACATTTAAAGGTGAGCTGTGCGGCTCTATTTCATTGTGTTTCTTCAAGTAAATAAGTTTTAATTTAGATTCGTTTTCTTCTAACAAATCAAGCATTTGTATGCATTCGTCTTTTTGGTTTATTAATTCATCAATTTCCAGTGCTTTATAAATCATAAAAACTCCTTTCGTTTTTTTTATTATATTTGCGTTAACAAATTTTATAATTGGTAAAAGGTCTATAAAACAGAATATAAAAATTTTGCGGAGTTATTTAAATTGGATTATAATAAGCAAAAAAGGAAATAATGATGAATATAACCGATAACAAACAATTAAAAATTTTAACATTAATATTCATAATAGTTTCTGTAATGCATGTTTTATATGCGACAATTGTAATGAGAGGATTGTATTTTGACGGCTCAAGTTATTTTTTATCTCTATTAAACAATTTTGCAAACGGAAATGCCGGATTTATATTTGATGAGGGACATCCGAGATTTTTTGCGGTAGTGATGGCACAATGTCCTTTGTATTTATTTTTTCTCGGAATAAAAAACAAGTTTGCATTAATGATGTTATTTTCTTTTTTTCATTTTGTACTTCCGCTTTTAATATTATTATGGAATTTTAATTTAACGAAAAGGACAAAAAGATATGACATATATTTATGGAGTTTGTTTGCTTATTGCGGTATATTGATTTTATTTTCCGTTTATTCTGTTGTTGAAAGCTTTTTATGCGGATTATTGTTCTTTGTTTTATGGAATTATCTTGCAGGGAATATTAAATATACAAAATGGGATAAAGTATGTATATTAATTTTGATTTTTTCAATGTTCGGAATTTATGAATTTGTAATTTTTTTAGGTACGGGCTTTTTTGTTGCTTCTGTTTATTACTCAATAAAAACAGAAGATATGCAGAATAAATTTGAAAAATTGTTTATCGGAACAGGTTCTTTGATTGCAGCAGTATATTCTTTATTATATGCCTTAGGAGTTGACGGAAATAATAATGAAATTTTTCGTTTTTTAAATGAAACGGTTGATTTCTTGCCTAAAATCATTAATTTAAATGCTTCAATGACTATTCTTGCTGTAGTTTTTATTATAGTCAGTTTTTTTCTTAAAAAGAAATTTAATAATATTAGTCTTTTGGTTGTTTTTATCTTATTTGTCATAGCATTTATCAGGTTATTATCAATAAAATATTTATCTGTAAATCCTGTATTGGAGGGACATTTAAGAACAATTCCTCTTTGGGCTTTTCCGTTGATTTTCTTGAGTATGTTTTTGTCGGATGTGTTAAAAAAGAAAATTGATGAAGTAAAATTACATAATTTGTTTTGTATTGTACTCGTTTTGGGAATTTTTCAAAGTTGTTGGCAAATGGTAAATTCTTATTATTGGCATGAAAACATACAATATATGACTCGTGTGTTAAATAAATCAAAAACACCGCTTTTTATACCAAGTGAGCATAAAGAAATTTCAAGTTTTAATAATAATAAGCTAAGAAGATATATTTGGCATTGTGTGTATTCTGTTACGAGTATTGCCTTTTCTGAAACTTATAAGCAAAAAACATTATTGGTAAATTATGACAAACTCAATGAAAAAGATAATTTAACATTCCGTGAAGTTTTATACGTTCCCGAAAACAATGATAATTTAATTGTTGTTCCTCTTTTAGGCAGTGCAATTAATGTAAAAAATCAATTTTGGGATTTAACTGATTGTGCAAAAGCATTAAAAAAATATGATAAAGAAAATAATATAAATGTAAAAAGTATTAACAGTAAAATTTAATATTTACGGTTAAAAAATTTTTGAAATCTGTTATAATGGTAATATGAAAGAGACAGTAAAACGCATACTTGAAAAATATGTAAATATCTCTTGCGAATCAACATTCATTGTCGGATTTTCAGGCGGATGGGATTCTATGTGTTTACTGGATATTATGAATCAATTATCCAAAGAGTACGGTTTTTTATTGGTTGCAGCACATTTAAATCATAATTGGAGAGGAAAAGAGTCTGAAAACGAAAAAGAACGTTGTTTAGCTTTTTGTGAAGATAATGATATTACTTTTATTTCCGATACATTAAAAGAGGGTACTAAAGCGTCAGAACTTGTTGCAAGAGAAATGCGTTACGATTTTTTTAAACGTTGTGCAAAAGAATTTGAAGCTGATGCTATTTTAACTGCTCATACAAAAAGCGATAATGCCGAAACAATTTTATATCGTATTATAAAAGGTACGGGATTAAACGGGCTTGAGGGTATAAGAGAATTAAGAATGTTGGATAAATATAAAGTTATTCGCCCGATTCTTAATTTTTCAAGAAAAAATATAGAAGAATATTGCATTAAACATGAACTTTATCCGAATAATGATTCAAGCAATTCAAATACAAAATATGCAAGAAATAATATAAGACATAATATCATGCCTGCTATAAAAGTTATTAATCCCAACATAGAAAATTCTTTAATAACTTTATCAGATATTGCCGCAGGCAATAATAAAGTAATTAATGAATTAATGGATAATATTCAAAAACAAATTACGGTTGGTGATAAATGGCTTACACAAAACTTTCTTATTTTAAATTCGGCAATAAAACAACATTTTGTATATGATTTATTAATTAAAAATTCAATAGAACCCAGTTTTTCTAAAATTCAAGAATTCTTAAATTTTATAGTGGAAAATCAAAAATCAAAAACAGGAAAAACGTTATCCGTTACCAATAATTTATGGTTGTTTGTTTCTCATAAATACACTTATTTATTACATGCAAATCGTTATGTTAAAATTCAACAAGAAATTTTAATTGATAAAGAAGATAGTTATGAACTAACGAATTCTTGTATTTTAAGATTGGAAAAAAATAATAATAAACTCGTAAAATTTCCGAAAGCGACAAGTCTTGAAGCTTATATTGATTTAAATAATATTGAATTTCCTTTAACATTAAGGACAAGAAGAAACGGTGATATTATTCAACCTTTCGGAATGCAAGGTAAAATGAAATTAAAAAAATATTTTATAAATAAAAATATTCCTGAACATGACAGAGATAAAGTTGTTTTGTTGTGTAAGGATAAAGAAGTGTTGTGGGCAATTGGGGTAGGATTAAGTGAAAAACTTCGTTCCGTTGACGTGCCTGCTTATAAACTTAGTGCGGAGATAATTAATAATGTTAAATATTGATAAAAAGCCGGAAGAATTAAAAGTATTAATTTCGGAAGAAGAATTACAAAAAAAAATAAAAAGTTTAGCACAAAAAATTGAAAATTATTTTAAAGATAATGATGAAATATATGTAATATGTGTATTAAAAGGTTCTGTAATGTTTTGCGTTGATTTGGTAAAACAATTAAAATCACCGGTGCAAATGGAATTTATTCGTATATCCAGTTATGGTGACGAATTTAAATCTACAAATAATCTTAAAGCTGTTGATTTAACTCTTCCTAATTTGCAAAACAAAGATGTATTAATTGTAGAAGATATTATAGATACCGGATTAACTGCAAAATTTTTAATAAATTTGTTTGAAATACAACATCATCCGAAAAGGCTTGCATTTGTTTCTCTTTTAAATAAAAAATGTGCTCGTCAAGCTGATATAGAACCTGATTTGTACGGATTTGAAATTGATAATAAGTTTGTTGTCGGTTACGGGTTGGATTATAAAGGTTATTACAGAAATTTACCATATATAGGCTATTTCCCAAATTAATTTTATTTTTTGAATACATGTTTTTCTTTGCTTAACTGAATATAAATTAATGACATTAAATTTAAAATGTGTTAATATAAAAACATTATAGCAAATGAACAAAGGAAAAATCATGGATAAAAGTCTAAAAGCCCGCACGGGGGGGGGTATTTCGCCAATCGAATGCGAAAAATTCCAACGATAGAACGAATTTGGCGAATAAAAAATCGTCACCAATAAAAACAAATATTGAATTTGTGTTAATTTCTCTGTGTACTTGCAAAAGACCAAAATTGTTATTAAATTCTTTGTTGTCTATAAAAGATATTCAAAAACCCGATAATGTAAAAGTAGAAATTTTAGTAGTTGATAATGATGTTGAACAAACAGGAAAAGACTCTGTTCTTAAAGCCGAACAAGAATTAGATTATAAATTGCATTATATAGTTGAGCCGGAACGAGGCATTTCTAATGCAAGAAATAAAGTATTGGAAGAAGCAATTAACATTGGTGCAAGTCATATTTTGTTTTTTGATGATGATGAATTATTAACTTCTTCCGTATTAATGAAACACATAGAGTTATATCAAAATTCGGATAATGCATATATAAGTTCGGGACCAACTTACAGTAAATTCGCTGAGAATACACCTGATTATATAAAAAAGCACATGGTATTTAAGCAAAATTTTTCAAAAAAAACAGGCATGGTAAAAACCGAATGTGCTGCAGGAAATGTTTTTTTCCCAGTATCGATTGCAAAAGAATATAATTTGCGTTTCGGAACGGAATATAAGTTTATGGGCGGTGAGGACGGTAATTTTTTTAATAAAGCTTCTTCACTCGGCTTTACTATTGTTTGGAATAAAGAAGCAGAAATATATGAAATTGTTATGCCTGCAAGAGCAAATATGAAATATATTTTGAAAAAATGTTATTATAACGGCTATCGGGGAATTCAAAATCGTTTTAAGACTAAGAAAAAAAGCTGCATATATATTTTAAAGTTAATTATAGTTTTATTTTTAAATATATTATTATTGCCGTTTTCGTTTTTTTGCGGAAGAACTGTATTTTTCAATTCATTAGGCAATACGGTCAAAATGAAAGGCAAAGTTGACGGCTTTTTTTCAAATAAACCTTGTAATTTCTATGAAGAAATTTACGGAGAATAATTCATGAAATTATTAAAAAAATTATTTTCAAAATTTTTTGGATTAAAAATAAAAAATTGTGGTAATAATATTTTGCAAATTTCCAATTCTGCATATTTCAGGAAAACTAAAATCAAAATTTACGGAAATAACAATTTTGTAAGTATTAAAGATAATGCATATTTACATAATACATATATTCGTATCGGTTTTCCTGATTGTCCCGTTAAAAATACAACATTACATATTGGAGAAAAAACTTCTTTTAACGGATGTGATATTCAAATAGGTGAAGATAATTCATCAATTATTATCGGTAATGATTGTATGTTTTCTTTTGATACGGAATTAACTTGTACTGATACGCATTCAATATTTGATTATAGTGGAGAAATTATGAATATCGGTAAAAATATTACAATTGGAAATAATTGTTGGATAGGTCGCAGGGCAAAAATATTAAAGAATACAATTATTCCCGATAATTGCATAGTTGCGCAAGACAGTGTAGTAACAAAAAAATTTGAAGATAATAATGCGATATTTGCGGGTAATCCTGCAAAATTAGTCAAAACAAACATAAATTGGTCAAGACTGCGTCCGAATGAAATTTTAAGAAAAAAGGAGAACGATAATGCCTAAAGTTTCTGTGCTTACACCATTATATAATACAAATCTTCAATATTTAAAAGAAATGATTGAGTCTGTTTTAAATCAATCATTTACTGATTTTGAATTTTTATTATTAAATGATTCGCCTGAAAATAACATTATTGAACAAATAGTAAATTCTTATAAAGACAACAGAATAAAATATTTTAAAAATCGGATGAATTTAGGAATTTCAAAAAGCAGGAATATTTTGTTAGATAAGGCACAAGGTGAATATGTTGCAATATTGGATCATGACGATATTTGTTTGCCTGACAGATTGAAATTAGAAGTTGATTTTTTAGATAATAATTCGGATGTCGGAGTTGTAAGCTCTAATTTTATATTGTTAAATAAAAAGAAGAAATCTGATTATCCGTTAAATAACATGTCAATTAAAGTTGATTTGGCAGTTAGAGGTAATGTGATTTTGCATACAGGTGCAATGATTAGGAAATCAGTTTTAGATAAGTATCATATAAAATATGAAGAAGAATTTTCTCCTTGTGAGGATTATATGTTATGGGGCAGATTGTTAGATAAAACAATGTTTCATAATATTGAAAAACCACTTGTTTTATACAGAGATTATGAAAATAATACTTCACATGTTCAATCTGAAAAAATGCAAGACAGGAGTTCTTTTATAAAAAATATTTTGTCAAAAGAATACCCGTATTTATTGAAAAATTCAAGTTCTAAGTCTTATATTCTTTTATTCGGTTTCTTTCCTTTTTTAAAAAAGATTACTAAAGGTAATAAAATAAAATATTTATTGTTCGGTATTATTCCTGTTTTGAAAATTATTAAGTAAGGAGAAAAAAATTTATGAGTTTTTTTGAAAAAATCTTTTATGTGAAACATTGCGGAAAGGGCGGATTGTCAAAGACAATTGGGTTTTTAGGGGGGGGGCAAATTCACAATTGAATTTAAACCACCTGTAAGATTAAAAGGAAAACCTGTATATTATGGGGAGAAAGCTGATAAATTATTATATAATGCTATAATATCAGGTAAAGCGTTTTCGCATATAAGGTTAGGAAATTCGGAATTATGGGCAATTACAGAGTTCTTAAAGAATAAAAAAATAAAAAATTATAGGTATACTAAAAATACTTTTAATATGATGAAATATAATGCAGGTTTATTTTCTGCTACGGATAAGGAAATTTCGCAATTTTCTCGGGGAGTTATTAATTGTTTAAAAAATTCTGATTTTGTTTCTTTGGTTTTGTGGAGAAGAAGAGAATATAAAGTTGTTTCTTATGCAAAAAATGCAAAGTATATTGATAACAATGTTATAGCTAATGATATTTTTTATAATTCCGATAGTTGGTTAAAAGCTTTGAATGGTAAAACTGTTTTGGTCGTATCCCCGTTTGCAAAAACAATTGAGAAACAATATAAAACAAAAGCGAGTTTACTTTTTAATAATAAAAATATTTTACCTGAATTTAATTTGAAAACGATAAAAGCCGTGCAGGGACTTGATACTAAAAATGCAATTAAACAGTATGGTACTTGGACAAATTCGCTTGAAATAATGAAAAAAGAAATAAAAAGTATAGATTTTGACATAGCAATTATCGGAGCAGGTGCATTTGCGCCATTTTTAGCTGATAGTATTAAAAATATGGGTAAACAAGCAATTTCATTATGCGGAAATACGCAATTATTATTTGGTATAAAAGGCGCAAGATGGGATAATAGTTCATTGTATAACGAATATTGGGTGAGTCCGTCAAAAGAGGAAATACCTGCTGATTTATCTAATTTTTTAGTTAATGAACATAATATTGCTTCTTATTTTTAAATTATTTCGATATTTTCAATTTCTAATCTCATTAAGCAATGTGAAATAAATTTATTATATAGGTTTGGTGAATTTGTTTGCGAATTTATTTGCGTAAAATTAAGTAACAAATTTCCATCTTTAAGCAGATTTGAGTAAAATTTAATTATGAAAAAAAATAATTTGATTAATTTTTTATTTATTATTTGTGTATTTCTGTTTATTTTTTCGGCAGCAATAATTCATAATACGATTGATATGGATTATTGGGCTAGATTAATTCAAGGTAATGCGTTTTGGGAATTGGGGCATATTTTAAAAACAGATTTTTATTCTTATATGGATAATTCTGTTTGGATAGACCATGAATGGGGTTCAAGTGTTGTTTTTTCTTTTATAAATAAATTTTTTGGATATAAAGGTATATTTTTGCTTAAATGTTCAATTATATTTTTGATTTTGTTATTTATATATAAAACGATTAAATTGCAAGGATTTAAAACTAATATCACATTTAATATTCTATATTTTTTGTTTGTATTTTATTCAATTCCGACAATTACTCAATCTGCTTTAAGATGTCATTTTTTTACATTTTTATTTTTTAGTTTTTCAATTTATCTTTTGGAAAAAATAAGGAAAGAAAATAAATATAAATTATTACTTGTTTTTCCGTTTTTAATGTTAATTTGGGTAAACATGCACGGCGGTTGTGTTTCTTTATTGGGGATACTTTTTATTTATGCGGCGGGTGAATTTTTAAATAAGCAAAAGTTTTCTTATTATATATATGCTTTATTAGCTTGTATTTCAGTTATGTTTATAAATCCGTACGGAAAAGAATTCGTGGAATTTATTTTCATGGCTACGACAATGAAAAGACCGTTTGTAACCGAATGGATAAGTCCTTTTTTTAATTCAAATCCGTATTTCTTGATAATTTTCAAAATTTTCTTTTTGTCACATTTACTTTTTTTGCTTTATTCTTTAAAAAAAGAACAAAAAGATTTTACAAAAATTATTTTATTGGTTGTATGTGCTTATCTATCTTTCAAATTTGTAAAAAATACACCTTTTTTTATAATTACCGCTTCCGCTTTTTTGTATGAATATAATTTAAAGCTAATAAATTCAAAATTTTTAAACGACAAAGTTGCTTTAGTATTTATGTTTTGTATGTTTTTTTCGTCTTTTTACATTATTGTAAATAACAAAATTCAACCAAACTTATCTGAACAACCGTATAAAATAACAGAATTTATAAAAATTAATAATTTAAACGGTAAAATATTAGCTCCGTTTGATATGGGCAGTTATATCGCATATAAATTATATCCGAACAATTTGATTTATATGGATGGCAGATACGAAGAAGTATATCCGGAAGAACGAAAAATTTTATCGGATAATTTTTATAATGTAAACGAAAATTGGAGAGAAATATTAAAATATGACCATGATTACATTATAGTGCCAAGAAATGCAATATTAAACGATTATTTGGTAAATATTAATAAATTTGTTTATTTTTATGCGGATGATAAAAACTGTTTGTATGCAAAAAAAGAACTTTTAAAGAAACGTTATACATTGCCATCGGATAATGAACAATATTACATTGACAGTGCTTTTGTAACCAACATAAAATTTTTGTAGTAAAATAAGTTTATGGAAAAATGTATAAAAAGACCGGAGCTTTTGTTGCCGGCAGGAAGTAAAGAAAAATTAGATTATGCTATTCACTACGGTGCTGATGCCGTATATTTGGGAATGGTTGATTTCAGTTTGAGAGCAATGCGTAAAGGCGAGCTTATCACTCTTGATAATTTAAAAGATTGTATTGACTTAGCACATTCATTTAATAAAAAAGTATATTTGACTCTTAATATATTTGCTTATGATAATGACATTAACAGTATGATTGAGTGCGTGGAAAAAATAAAAGATGCAAAACCTGATGCAGTTCTTTTCTCTGATTTCGGTGTTTATAATATTTTAAAGAAATATGCACCCGAAATTCCTTTGCACGTAAGTACTCAAACAAACATTTTAAATAGCGAAGCAGTTCGTTTTTGGCAAGATTTAGGTGCTACCAGAGTTGTTTTATCAAGGGATTTATCTCTTAAACAGATTGAAGAAATAAAAAATAAAGTTCCTGATATGGAATTGGAAGTTTTTGTTCACGGTGCACAATGTGTTTCTTTTTCGGGCAGATGTTTAATCAGTGATTATATGACTAAAGGCGAAAGAAAAGCAAATCACGGTAACTGTTCTCAATCTTGCAGATGGAGTTATAAACTTGTAGAAAAAACACGTGACGGTGAATATTTCGATATACAAGAAAACGGTCAAGGCACTCATATACTTAGTCCGAAAGATTTGGCTCTTATTAATTACTTACCCGAATTAATTGATATTGGGGTCGATTCTTTTAAAATTGAGGGCAGAACAAAAAGTCTGTATTATGTTTCGGCGGTTGCAAAAGCGTACAGAAATGCAATTGATGAATATTTATCAACCGGAATTGTAAATAAAGAAAAAAATTATGAAGAAATAAGAAAAATCGGAAACAGAGGTTATACAACCGGATTTTATCTTCATAAACCCGATAGCGAGGGATATAGTTATGATATTTCTAAAGGTCTTGCAGGTGCAGATTGTTTGTGTGTCTTTTTGGAAGAAAAAGACAGTAAATATAAAGTTCTTACAAAAAATAAATTTTTGTTAAATGATGAAATAGAAATAATTACACCGGAAGAGTGCTTCAAAACAAAAGTTATAAAAATAATTGATGATAAATCACAAGAAAATAAAGATTTGTCTAATACTAACGATGTTTCGTGGTTAGAGTTTGATAAAAATCTAAAATCTTCACAATATGCTTTAGCAAGAACAATCGGAGTTAAAAATTTAAGATGATAATAAAGCCTGATTATAATGTAGTATCTTTGTTTGACATAAATTTTAAAGAATTAAAAGCACAAGGTATAAAAGCTATACTTTTTGATTTGGATAGTACTGTTATGCCGTCAAAATCGGGTCAATTTACAAAACCGATATTGGATTTGTTTGAAGAATTACAACAAAATTTTGTTGTGGCTATTATTAGTAATAATAAAAAGAAAGATTATATTGTAAAAGCACAAAATCAAGTTCCTTTCAGAGTTATTGGTGAGGCGGATAAACCAAATCCAAAAGTTATGAGAGAATACTTATCTTCAATTAATATATTACCAACCGAAGCGGTAATGGTGGGTGACAGACCTTTAACTGATATTTTGGCAGGTAAATTTTTAGGTTCTAAAACAATTTTGGTCGATTCAATTACTAAAGATACTGAAAATAAACCTACAAGATTTGTTCGCTTTTTAGAACGTTTAACAATAAAAAAATAACTTGTTTAAATTCCAATAAGAGAATAAAATTCCTATTCTTTATTTTTAATTTTAAAGGAAAGGAGTTTTGTTATGATTCAAGAACTAAATGAGAATAATTTTAATGATAATATAAAAAATGGTATTAAATTAGTTGTATTTACCGCTGATTGGTGCGGTTTTTGTAAAAAACAGAAAAAGATATTATCAGAACTTTCCGAAAATAATATTTGGATAGGTGAAGTTAATTCCGATAAAAATTCAAAGTTAATTGAGAAATTTGAAATACAAGGTTTTCCTGCTTTTATATTGTTTAAGGACGGAAAAATACTTACAAAATTTTTAGGCTTCAGAGAAAAATTTGATTTAATGGATGAATTATTAAAACATCTTAAAATTTAGTTTTTTAGTTGTTTTAATGCTTCAATAACAGGCTTTTGTCTTTCTTGTGATAATGAATCCGAATACATAAAATAAAAATATTCATTTATACCTTTTAAATCAGCACTTGCCATTATCTTCGCAATTTCATAATCGTTTCCCGTTTTGAATTTTTCAGCGGTATCTTGAGCTGAACACATACCTGTATTATAGAATTCTAACCAATGATGATGTTTTATTAAATTTAAAATTCGGTTTTTGCTTTCTTTGGGTAAATTTAATTTTTCAACAATCGGCATTGCAAGTTTATATGATTTCTCGGGATGTAATTTGTCTACAATACCTTCATCTTTGCCTATATCGTGTAATATTATTGCATATTTTAAAATCGTTTTATCTTCGTCTGATAAATTTTGATATTCGGGCGTACTTATTGCTTCTTTTAAAACTTTTAAAATGTGTACATCAACTGAATATTGTTGAGTTCCATGTTGTATTTTTCCTATAAAATTAATAAATTCCGGAACTTCTGCTAATAAATCATTGAAAAATTTATTGTTGTTTTTATTTTCTGTAACAACTTTGTTAGAATTTAGGAATTCATTTGTCAGATTGTATATTTTTCTTTCTGTTTCATCGTTTTTATCTAATTTTGAAGTGTCAATAATTCCGTTATAACCCTGAATTTCATTATTGTTGATAAAACAAGATGTAATATTTAATTTTTCATTTAATATGCTTATGTCATTATTATTCTCAAAAAGTAAATCGGATAGCTTTTTTAAATAATCTTTTCTCGAAAATTCCAACGGAATACCTGAAGTTCCGTACTTTTCAATATTTAAGTTTTTAATAATTTCATCTGTTTGTGTATTATAAAAAAAAGAATTGTTTGTCTTTGTATTATTTTTTACAACAGGATTTTCAATTTGAACTGAACGTATAAATTCATCATTTTTTAGAAATTTAAAAAATGGTTTGTTGTTTTTTTGTTGAAAGTATAAGTTTGAATTAAATGCTACATTATTTATCTTCATATAGTAATCCTTATACATGAATAAAAACAAAAGAATAAAAAAATTGCTACCTAAAATAAAGAAAGGATTTGATAAAAATCAAATCCTTAATAAATTAATTGTGGTGGTGTCCGCAAGTGTGTTCACCGGAATGTGAATGGCAATGATGATGGTCGCCGCCACAAGCATTTTCACCCGTAACTAAATTTGAATTTAAAAATAATGTTACGATTTCTTTTATATCCATTTCAGGGCATCCCGTAA
>CAZGRH010000004.1:0-24797 GCA_964527005.1 uncultured Muribaculaceae bacterium
CGCTTATGCTTGGTTTCACGGCGGTAATGCTGTTTTCGGCGCTTTACCGAATGTTTTGGTAATTTTTTCTATTCCCAATTCTATTTGTTCTTTTACATCAAGCATTAAAGCAATTTTTGACTCCGGCAAAGGGTACTTTAATACCTTAGTTTTTACATCGTTAGGATTAATTAAAATCGGCATTATAGGATGATTATAAGGACTTGTTATTATTTCTATTCTGCCATCGTCTTGATATTTTTTAAAAGTCGGAATTATTTGTTTAATAATTTTACGATTTAATTTTATTAATTCAACTCTGTCTTGAAGAGTATAATTTCTTCCTTTTTCTTCAAATTCTTTTAATTCCGGATAAACTTTTTTCCAAGTAGGATCAAACCAAACAAGGTTAAATAACATCATTATATCCGAATATTCCTGAGCGGTAAAACTATCTATTCCTATTTCATTTTTTGAAAATCTTTTTAAATACAACTCATTAAATCTTGAATTTTTTGAAATTAAAGTTTCATAATTTGCATCAAAGAAATACGTAAGTATATATAATTTATCATCATCCGTTAATTCTTCAATCGGCGTAACGGTAAGCTTAGAATGGATATCATGAGCGCCGTTTGCGTACTCTTCAATAGTATCTAAAAGCATAGGAACAATACTGAAATTTAATTTAATTTTCGGAAATTTATCCAAAATTAAAAGCATGTCAAGATAATCTTTAATAGCATGTAATCTTGTCCAAGGCATTAAATTTATACCGTTAGGTTGTACCTGATAATTCGGTTGGTGAAAATGCCATATAAATGCTACCGATAGTTCTTTTTGCATATAACTAAGTTCCTAAACTAACAATAATATAGCATTTTTACTGTGAATATACAATATTTAATTAAAGGTAAAAAATTTTCCGGCAAAGAAATGTTAAGATATTTAACAAATAAATGTAATAAACAAATTGCTTATTATTGTTGAATGTTGAGTATATTTTATTGTCTTTTTAAAAAAATTATTCACCAAAGCTATATACAATCAAATAATTTAATGTTTAAATAAATACATATAATACTTAACGATTAAATTCGTTCCAAATGGGGGAAAATTTGGGTAAACGAGCCGCAACATTGTTGCGGATTTTTTTATTCATTTTTAATTTTTATTTAAAAATTTTGTATATGAAGAAAAGTTACATTATATTTTTTTAAAAATTAAAGTTTTTTTTTTCAATTGCCGATATAAAAGGTAAGATATGAGAAGGAGCAGTTTATGGCAGAAGTAGAAAAAAGCAATATTTACAAAAATATTTTAGGTGATGCAAAATTAACCATTGAGGCAATTCAAAGATATATTGCCGAAAATTCAAAATTACAAAACACAAAAAACGAAATCGATATTGAAGAATCACCGGCTGATTCAATTAACAGAATTTTAAATTCCACTATTTGTGAAGATACAAACAGAGATATTCAACAAATTATTAAAAATTTATAATGGTTTTAATTAATTTAAAAATATGATAAAATTAACCCGCAAGCAGTTATAAAAAAAGGGTTAATTTTATTATGAAAAAAATTTGGATTCGTGACATCAAAAATTACGACGGACAAGAAGTAACATTGCAAGGATGGCTTTACAATAAGCGTTCAAGCGGAAAATTACATTTCTTGCAGCTTCGTGACGGTACTGCCGAAATTCAAGCGGTAGTTTTTAAAGGTAATGTATCTGAAGAAGTTTTTGAACTTGCCGACAAAATTACACAAGAAAGTTCGGTTGAAATTAAAGGTACTGTCAAAAAACACGACCGTTCGAAAATCGGATTTGAAATTGATGCAACAGATGTTAAAGTTATATGTGCGTCAACGGATTATCCTATTACACCAAAAGAACACGGCACACATTTTTTAATGGAACACCGCCATTTATGGCTACGTTCTTTAAAACAAAAAGCTATTTTAAATATTCGTCACAGAATTATAAAATCAGTTCGTGATTTCTTTGACAATCACGGTTTTACACTTGTTGATGCGCCGATATTCACACCGAATGCATGCGAGGGTACAACAAATCTTTTTGAAACCGATTATTTTGATACAAAAGCATATTTAACTCAATCAGGACAATTATATATGGAAGCGGCGGCAATGGCTGTAGGGAAAGCTTATTGTTTCGGTCCGACATTCAGAGCCGAAAAATCCAAAACCAGACGTCATTTAACTGAATTTTGGATGGTAGAACCTGAAATTGCTTTTGCGAATATTTATGATGATATGGATTTAGCGGAAGAATTTGTAGAATATATAGTTGCACAAGTTCTTGAACACAACAGAGCGGATTTAGAAACATTAGAACGTGATATTTCAAAATTGGAAAACATAAAACGTCCGTTCCCAAGAATTAGTTATGATGAAGCAATTGAAATTTTACATCGTAAAGGTAATGATACTCCTTGGGGTGAAGATTTTGGAGGAGATGAAGAAACACTTATTTCTGAAGAGTTTGATAAACCTGTTATGATACACCATTATCCGATGGCGGTTAAAGCGTTTTATATGAAACAAGAGGGTGATAAAGCAGCTTGTGTAGATGTAATAGCACCTGAAGGCTACGGTGAAATGATTGGCGGCGGTCAAAGAGAAGACGACATTGATAAATTAAAAGCCAAAATACAAGAAAACGGACTTCCTGAAGAAGTATTTGATTGGTATTTAGATATCAGAAGATACGGTTCCGTTCCCCATGCCGGATTCGGCTTAGGTATAGAAAGAACCGTTGCATGGATTTGCGGCTTACCTCACGTGCGTGAAACTATTCCGTTCCCTCGTTTAATGGACAGAATAAGACCATAAGTAAATATCAATTTAATAAAATGGCGGGCTATCTACCCGCCATTTTATTTTAAAAAACATTTGCGAATGATGTGAAATAATCACAAATAACATTAAAAATCATTGGCATTACAACAACCAAAATAGCCGCTCCCAAACAAGGTTTAAATAAAAAACTCAATTGAAATACATTAACTTGAGGTGCAGTTTTTGATATTACCCCCAAAATAATATCTTGCCCCAATGTTGCAATTAATACGGGGGAAGCTATTTGCAAACCGATATAAAGTACATTGGAAGTGATTTTAACCAAATAATCCATATTAATAATTTCTTCAAGAGGTATCGCATAACTATAAATGGGAAAAATTTCAAAACTTCGAATTAGAGCATTAAAAGTCCAATAAATTCCGCCTATTTCTATAAAAACAATCAAGCCGAACAAACCGAATATTTTGCCCATAATTGAAACTTGCGATGAAGTTGTCGGATCCATAATTGTTGCGGAAGAAACACCTTGTTGCATATTAATCATATCTCCGCCTGCTTCAATTGCTTGTACTATGCAATTTATTATAAAGCCAAAAATAAATCCGCAAATGTAATTAATAATTAAAGTATATATAATAGAACCGCCTACGGAAGAGGGCGTTTCCGGTTTTAAATGCATTGCTAAAATTATGGAAAAAATTAATGAAAATCCGACTTTAGCCAAATTCGGAATTTCAGTCCTTTTAAAAAAAGGAACGCTGCGAATTAATCCCGCTATTCTTGCAAAAATAGGCAAACCTGCTATTAAAATATTATTGATTTCCGGAAAATACTTGGGAAATGCGCTTAAAACAGACTCTAACATTTTATTTTATTTAACTGCTCCTTTTTTGGGCATATCAATAGGAATAATATAATCTGCAATATCTTCAAATATTTGTCCCAATACAAATCTGATTTTATAATCTTCTTTTTCCGTATTAATTAAAACATCACAAACTCCAGTTTTATTAGTTTGAATAAATAATTGTTGCATATCATCGGTTAAAGAATTTATTGCGGAAACATCCATTATAGCTTTATCTCCAATTGATATATTTTTTACTTTTGTATTCAAATCCAATAAATACATTCCGTTCTCTTTTAAATTTACAATATTTACTTTATTCGGAATTAAAGCACAAAAACCACTATTAGCGAAAAAGAAAGTAATAAACAAGGCAAGCAACAATTTACGCATTATCTTTTATTCTCCTCAATCACTTTTTTCTCAGCCAAGTTAGGAGTCGGAATATCATAACTCTTTCTTGCTTTTTCAAAAGAAAAATCATCCTTATTTTTTACGGAATTCGGAGGAGTTATTTTATTAATTAAATCTTTTAAAGATGTTGTATCTTTCTTTACATCAGATTTCATTTCATCTATAAAAGGTTTTGTATAATTATAATATCCTAAGGGCAAAACATAATCTTGAGATTTTGGAACAACATCAAAAGCTATAACGACTCCCTCATAAAATAAGTTTTTCAAAAGTTTTACATATCCCATTCCAAAAAGTATTATTACAAGAAATACCGTAAAAATTTTAGGTGCTGCAGCAATTGTTTGTTCTTGAACCTGTGTCACCGCCTGTAAAATACCGACAACCAATCCGACCGCAGCCGCTGTTAATACGCACGGCATTGCTATCATCAACATTGTTATCATACCTTTTGTAAAATATTCAACTAATATTTCCATAATTAATCCTTAATTAAAACTTCCTACAAGCCCGTTAACAATTAAACTCCAACCGTCAACCGCAATGAATATTAATAACTTAAACGGCAAAGAAATAATTGTCGGCGATAACATAAACATCCCTAATGCCAATAAAACATTTGCAACAACCAAATCCAAAACAATAAACGGTATAAATATTATAAATCCTATTTCAAATGCGGTTTTTAATTCACTGATTATAAAAGCCGGTGCTACTTCCCATATTGTTAATTCTTCAACTGAAGCAGGTGCTTGTTTTCTTGAAAGATTAACAAAAAAAGCCAAATCTTTTTCGCTTGTTTGTTTTAACATAAATTCTTTCAAAGGCTTTGAACCCTCTGATATCGCTAAAACCATATTTCCTGATTTTTCATAAGGCTTATAACCGACTTCATACATTTGTTGAAATACCGGTGCCATTGTATAAAATGTTAAAATCAAAGACAACCCGACCATTACTATTGCAGGAGGAATTTGTTGCGCACCAAGCGCTTGCTTTAAAAAACCAAAAACTATTGCATATCTCAAAAAACTTGTCATACAAACAAACATAAACGGCAAGAACGAAAACATCGCCATTACCGCTAACAATTGTAATATTGGGCTTAAATCTTTTATAATTGTATCCATTTTTTCCTCAATTTATTTATTTTCCGTTGAATTATTTATTTTAATTTGAGTGCTAAAAAAAGAAAAATCTCTTTTTAAAAGTTGTTTTAGCAAATTATCCGATTTTATTTGTGCTGAAAATTCTTCAGGAACAACTTGCGGTACATTATTTACATCAAGTTTTGAAATTAATGTTGTATTTGTCGTATCTCCGGCAATTAAAAATCGTTCATTGCCTGCCTTTATAACATATAAATTTTTTGTAGCGGAAAGTTTCAAAAAGCTTTCAACATTTAAAAACTTTTTTGTTTCACTTCCTTTTGGCATTGCCATTGCTTGTTTATAAACATATAATGCGACAATAATAAAACCAATCATCGCAAAAATGTATGTTATCAGATTAATAATAAAATTACTTGCCACTATCAGCCTCTATATATTTTCATCTTCTATTTCGAAATCACCATAATCAAACGAATCATCATTTTCCGTATTATCCGCATTATTTTCTTCTTGAATTTCATTTTCGACATCATTTACATCTAAATCCGCTTCATTTGTTGTTTGAATTTGAGGTTTTACTTGTTCGTTTGATTTTTGTTTTACACTGTCAATTCTGACTCCGTATCGGTCATTAACAATTACAAGTTCACCGGAAGCAACAACTTGATTTTCGACTTTTAAATTAATTTTATTTTCATAAACAGAACCGACATCAATAACAAGCCCCTCAGATATTTGTTTTAAATCACCCAACGACATTTTTATATTATCAAATTCCGCAATTACGTCTACTAAAATTGTATCCCACATATTAGCAACATTTAAATTTGTTTCATCACTCATTGAATTATCTCCATCATCATCAATATTTATTATTAAAGCAGGATTTGGTTCTATTAAAAAGTTAACATAATTCTTATTATGTATAACGAACATTTTATTAATGTCACTATTTTCAAGAATGATTAAATCTCCTGACTCTATATTTTTTAAGTCTTTTAAAGAAATTTTTGATTTACCCACACCTATATTAACAATCGCATTTGCGGTTAACAAATCATCGGTTGAAAGTGGTGTTTCCTTTTCTTCCTCTTCAATTACAGGCAAAATATAACTCGGCAATGTAATTATAATCTTCCCTTTGTGTCCTTGTTCCGTTTTCACAAAAAAAGTAAAATTATAATTTTCACTTTCAATAAGTTCTTTTCTTGACGGTTCTAATAATCTCAAATTTTTTGAAAGCTTTTTATACAAAAAAACCGTCAACGATTTAATTAAATTATCTTCAATATCCGACATAGTTTGAAGTTGAAATTTATTTGACGACTTGCCAAGCGCAATATCCAAAAAATAAGAAACAACATCAGTCGAAATTTTTACGATAAATTTGCCGTTATTATTCACCGGAATTTTATTCCGATAATATTCATCTCCGTAAAAAAATATATTTTCTTTACCTGAAATTCCCATGAAACGCAATTCAACATCTTTTTCAAAAAAACTACAAACGGAATCTTGAATTAATTTATAAAAATTTTCATAGAACCAATCATAATCTTTAAAAAAATTATGTTTTATCCTATTTTTTGAATTTCCGGCAATACTTATATCAGACATTATTTCCCTTAAATTTTGATTTTTGAATTGACCTTTATTTAAACATAGGTACACAAATATAATTTTAAGGGTTTTTCACCAATTTTCAAGTTTGTAACATATAAGTCAAATTCTTAATAAAAATCATCAATTTATACGATAAAAAAATTATCAAAATTTTATATACTAAACAAATAAAGATAGCAATTATATGTAGAATAAAGATATTTTACGGGCAATAAAAAATTTTACCGTAAATAATTTGGGGAATTATGGCAAGAAGAGCAAATATAAATAAGGTTAACATTCCGGAGGTAAAACCGGATTTAAGAATTGTTAAAGAACGCAAAACAAAACCATATAGCGATATTGATTTAAACAATTGGAAAGAATATCCTCATATAAAAACCGATACTTGGTGGGAATTCGCCTCAAGAGATAAATCCAACGGACATTCTAACGAATATCACGGTAATTATATTCCTCAAATTGCGCAACAGTTGTATGAAAGATTTACAAAAAAAGGCGATGTTGTATTAGATTTATTCTTAGGTTCGGGGACTTCTGCAATAGAAGCTTTAAATATGGGCAGACGTTGTATCGGAGTTGAATTAAAACCAGAACAAGCCAAGCTTGTTGCAAACAAATTTTCACCGAAAGAAATTGTTACGGATGTAAATGTTATATGTGCAGATAGCGCTTCTTGTGAAGTAAAAGAAAAAATACAAGCCAGATTAGATGTAATGAGAGCGGAAAAAGCTCAATTTTTGGTATTACATCCGCCTTATGATGACATTATAAAATTTTCGGACAGAAAAGAAGATTTATCAAATTGCGAAAACACGGAAGAATTCTATGAATTATTTAAAAAAGTTGCCCAAAATGGCTACGACATGCTTGAAAAAGGCAGATTTGCAGCATTAATTATCGGCGACAAATATGCAAACGGAGAAATTGTTCCGCTAGGCGCAGATTGTGCGCAGAAAATGCGTGAAATCGGATTTAAAATGAAAGCCGTAATTGTTAAAAATATGGAAGGTAATGAACGTGCAAAAGGAAAAACCGCAAATTTATGGAGATACCGTGCGCTAAACGGCGGTTTTTATATCTTTAAACACGAATACATTTACGTATTTCAAAAAGTATAATTATTTAAAAAAATTTAACAATTATTTTGAATTTTTTTAAAAAGGGTTTATTTTTTTTTACAAAAATGTTATAATGCGAGTATGAGAAAAATATTATTAAACTGTTTATCTTCTTATTCATCTGACACATGAAGTGAGTGTTTCATTTTTTAGTGTCAATTTATGTTTTAAAAGAAGAAGAAAAGGCGGTTTTTTATGCAAAAGTTTGCTATGTATTTTTCAGTATTATTTTTAATACTATCAGTTTTGTTGTTAATAAGTGTAATTGGTTTTAATATGCCACTAATATTAAATGGCAATAAATTAGCTTTATTCACTTTCTTAAATTCAATAATGCTTGTAGGTGTTGGTATTTTCTTTGTTTTATTCAGAGAAAGAATTATTACTTACTTACAAAACTACAGAAGAGAAAAGAAAATTTAACTTTAATACAGTTACAAAAACAATTCGGGAATTATAAATTACGTTTAATTTATAGTTTCTGAATTATTTATGCAAAATTTTTGATAAAACTCGCAAAATTCTTTTATTGCACACTTATCACATAACGGTGTTATAGGTTTACATATATTTTGTCCTAATGTAACAAAAAGAGTATTTATTTGCGACCATGATTTAGTCGGAAGATTTTCTTTTAAAGCAAATTCCGTATCATCGGGTGTATTTGTCTTTACAATGCCTAATCGATTTGAAATTCGATGAACATGCACATCAACACATATACTTGGCAAATTATAACCTTTTGCCAAAACCAAATTAGCAGTTTTCCTGCCCACTCCCTTAAATTTAATTAATTCTTCTATCGTATTCGGAACAATACTGTTGTAGTTATAATACAATTCATGCGCAATATCTAAAATTTGCTTTGCTTTATTTTTATAAAACCCGACAGGGTAAATTGCTTTTTCCAAATCTTCAAGTTTAATGTTTATAAAATCTTGCGGAGTCTTGCCCAGCTTTAACATTCTCATTGTTGCAGGATATGTTGTTTTATCATTTGTTCTTAAAGATAAAATACAAGCTATTAATACAATAAAAGGATTCTTGACCTCTTCCATAAAACAAACAAATTCCGTTTGCTTTAATTCCATTTCATTTATTTTAGATATTATTTTATCAAAATTCTTTATCATAACTTATTTATATTAAAACTTTTAAGGCGGTTCTTACACATTTCAAATAATCATATTATTACATAAAATGAATACTTTTTAAATGTATGCTATAATCAAAATCAGAAAAGCGAATGCCGAAATAACGGGAGAATAACAATGTTTGAACAATATTTTTCTGAAAGAATAAAAGGAACTCCATCTTCATTTATAAGAGAAATTTTAAAAACGACAAAAAAACCGGATATAATTTCATTTGCTGGCGGATTTCCGAATCCCGTTTCTTTTCCGATTAAAGAATTAAATATATCAATGAACAGAATTTCCGAAAAATACGGCGCTAAATTATATCAATATTCTACTACTTTAGGATTGGATGAATTAAGACAAACAGTTGTTGAACGATATAAAAAAACATTTAATATGGATATTTGTATTGACAATGTAATGATAACAACAGGTTCTCAACAAGCATTGGATTTAATAGGCAAAGTTTTTGTAAATAAAGGCGATAATATTTTAATAGAAGAACCGTCTTATTTAGGTTTTTTGCAAATATTCACATTATATCAAGCGAATTTTGTTCCAACTCAATTAAACAATGACGGATTAGACATTGAAAAATTAAAACAAAATATAAAAGATTTTTCACCAAAACTTGCATATTTAATACCTAATTTTCAAAATCCTACAGGGCTTACTTATAGCGAAGAAAACCGAAATTTAATTTTTGAAGAAATTAAAAATAAAAATATGTTACTTATTCAAGATGATCCATACGGAGATTTAAGATTTAAAGACGAAACAAGAATCCCGTATATAGGATTAAACAAAAGTGAAAAAAATATATATTTAGGTTCTTTTTCTAAAATAATTACTCCAGGAATGAGGTTAGGTTATGTTATTGCAAACAAAGAAATCATAAGAATGCTTGAAATTTCGAAACAAGCATCAGACTTGCATTCTAACATATTTGCTCAATATTTAATATATGACTACATACAAAACAATAATGTTGAAAAACATATTGAAAAAATAAAAACATTATATAAAGCACAAGCTAATGCTATGATTGAAGCAATGAAAGAATATTTTCCAAATGAAGTAAAATATACAATACCTAAAGGCGGAATGTTTACTTGGGCAACTATTCCTCAAAATAAATCTGTTTTAGAACTGTTTGAAAAAGCAATAAACAAAAAAGTAGCATTTGTTCCCGGACATCCGTTTTATGTCAACAAAACAAATATAAATACTTTACGATTAAATTATACAAACTCTGATATTGAAACAATAAAAATCGGCATAAAACGATTAAGCGAAGCTTTAAAAGAAATTTAAATTCTAAAACTTGTTGTTAAACGAATTCTTTGTTTTATAACAGAATTTTCGGTGTAATGATTTGAGGCATTTATTTCAATTTCCAAATTTCGCTTACTTTTAATCGGTTTATAAGACAAAATAACTTCATCCTGCATTGATTCTTGAGTTATGTTTCTGATTAATCTTGTTTTTAAAAACAAAGACTTTGAAACTTGTAATTCCGGTACAAAATAAACGCTGGAAAAATACACCGGACTGTTTGTATATTTACTTTCCGCAAATTGAGCATTTAATTTTAAACGTTTATATTTATATTCACCGAATATACCACCCGTAGACTTTGAATTATCATCAAATTCGTTAGCGAAATATGCACCGCCCAAAATAAAGCTACCCGCATTTTTAGGCAATACCAAAGAATTTGACGACAATATTGCACCACCTGAAGCAGCATTATTATATGAAGAAGAAAAAGAAGCCACAGACAATGTAAACACATCATCTTTATAAGAAATAACATTCCCTGTATTGTATGTAGATTCATTTGCTCTAACAAATAAAACATCCGGTCCGTTTGCATCATACAAAAATTTTTGACCGATTGTAGCTGACAAATTATTCGAAACTTTTGCCGTTACGGTTGAAGAATTTACTACACTCGGAATTGGTGCCATGTGTCTTGGATTGCCAAAATACGCATTATAAAAATTTTGAGAACCGTCCCAAATCATATTTTCAGTTTGTATATTTTGTTCAATTAAATATTTATCTTCATTAACTTTTAATTTTAAAAGTCTTGTACTGTTAATATCTCCGATTGCTTCATCATTTACTTCATCTAAATTAAGTTCTACGGCATTTTTTTCATATCGTTTAACTAAATCTTTAATCGCTTCTGCTTCAAAATTTTCGTCTGAATTTTTTATTTCCGATAAATCATTATCTTTTTTGTTTTCTGTTTCAAAAGTTTCTACATACTTCCCGAAATCAGAAAAATCACCCGATTTTACATCAAAAAATATATCTTTTTCCGCAGCAAAAGAACATTGTGCCAAAAATAACAAAATAAGACCCAAATAAACACATTTTTTCATATATACATTTTGAACCATTCTTTATATTATTTCAATCGGTTATTTAATATAATTGTTGAATTTTATTACAAAACGCAACACTTTATATAAATTTTTTTAAAATATGACAAAATTTTTTCTTTACAGGTTATAAGTACTATGTACACAAATTTAGTAAAATATATTTTCAAATAGAGATAAAATGTTAATTCAAAAAGTAAATTTAAATAACAGTTATATCAAAAAAAACAAACCCTGTAATCAAAAAATAAATTTTAAAGGACAATTGGAAATGGATTGTTTTGAATATTCAAATTCGACAAAACAACAAAAAAGCCAAAATACATCAACCACAAAGAACCCTTTTAAAATTAATCTTCAATTCTTCGGAGAAAAATCAACAATTTCAAACGAAATCATTCAAGCACGAATTGCAAAATTAGCTAAAAAAAATATATCTGAAAAATATATAAAAGATATCGCTACATTAAATAAATCACAATTTAAAAACGCACTTAAATTACTTGATAAAAATTTGCCGCACTATACTATTAAAGATATTGCAACACTTGAACAATCGCAATTTGAAAATGCACTTAAATTACTTGATGCCGGATTATATTTTTCTGAAGTTAAAAGCATTGCCACTTTAGACAAAAATCAATTTAAAAAAGCATACAATCTTATAAATAAAGGAATGTGGCCTAATTCTGCAAAAAAAATCGCTTGCCTTGATGATGATACAACATATAAAAATTCAATCGGTTTAATGTATCGGGATATGAAAATACAAAATGTCATATCCATACTTGAACTTGGCAACGAACAAAGTACAAAAGCACTAAACTTATCAAAAATCGGAGCAAGAAACGAAGATATAAACACTTTTATTCGTACAAACATTGATAAATTTGATGTTGATGCTTTAACATTTATTGAAAAAAGCGATATATATTTTGTACTTGGAAATATTTTAAATTTAAAAAAAATAAAAAAAGTTTTACCGGATAATGAAATAAAACAACTTACTCAAATACATGACAAATTATCTGATGAGTTAAATTCTGTCATTACTCCGACCGAAGTTTCAAAAGAAAATATAATTCACGGTATTACAGGCTTTTTTGCAAATAATAATTCAAAACTTGATGAAGTATTTGCAAATGCGAATTTTACAAAATACGGCAAAAAAGGCATCCCTCTTGAATATTCAAGAAATGAATTTTTAACTGATTTATCAAACACTTTAAAAAATCTTCCCGAAGAAAAACAAACTCAAATATTAAACAAAATGCGAATTGAGGCAATAAAAGATGATAACAACAATATTACAGGCTATAACGGAATAATCAATTTATCAAAACTTTCAAATGAAGGTATAGAAGCTGATGTTTTAAATTTAGCAACCAAATTTATTAAAAATAATTCAATCAAAACAGGTGATAAAGAACAAGACAAAGCATTAAATTGTTTAATTGAAGCAATGCCGGAATTCATAAATGTTATTGGCAAACAACAACATTCAACTCAAAACTTATCACTTGACGCACATATATTAACAGTATATAAAGAAGCAGTTAATTCAGAAGAATTTAAAACCCTTTCATCAACAGGAAAAACTTGTTTAAAATGGGCAATTATATTACATGACATTGCAAAAAGCGAAGAAATCACAGACAAAAGCCACCCGTATGTATCTTCCTTATATGCAAAAAATATATTAGGGAAATATAACATATCAAATAACATACAAAATAGAATATGTGAACTTATTAAAAATCATCACTGGCTTGAAGAATATGCAAACTCAATAACGGATACCGATAAAACAGCCTTTTACTTCAGACGTGATGAGGATTTTACTATTGCAAAAATTATGACGGAAGCTGATTTAAAAGGTGTCAGCAAAGAATTTTACGAAACACATTCTTCCATTTTAAATGAATTAACGGAAGTTCCAAATTCAATTGAAAAAATTAATTCAACGGGACAATTATTATATACAAGCAAAATAATAAAAAATGATTTAATTCCAAGAACGGAATATAACGGCAAAACATATAAAGTAATTAACTTTACGGAGTTTTCGGAAGATACAGACCTTTCTACATACGGATTTGAACCTAATACCACTCCGAAAACAACAAGACTATTCGTACACATGAGTAATAAAGCAGAAAAACTCGATGTTATAGAAAAACTTGCAAACACAACAAACGGTTCTTTCTTGTGTGCTTCTTATGTTTCACCAAAAAGATGTCCGACATATTATGAATTAAAATTCGGTGTTTCATTAGAAGCGGAAAATATAAATGTTGCAAACTATACAAGAACAAATCAATTCTCAGGACAAAGGAAAAATTATGATGATTTCTTCACAATGGTTAATACAACTCCTAACAGAAGCGAACAAGCCAATTTTATTATGAAAACATTAAATATAAATGCGGAAGAATATGCTGAATTATTCAGACAAATAGCACCTAAACAATTTTTATCACAAATTAAAGATAATGAAATTTACAACATAAAACAAAAACAATTAACAGGAGCAAATATAAAAAAAGCACTGCAAAAATTAAGCCAAAATTCACTTTGTGCAATGATTCATAATGAAGCAAATTTATATCAGCCGCATATTAATGCATTTGTGGCAAAAGTTGACAATATTTCTAAAATACCGAAAGATTTTCTACAATTTGTTGAAAGATATGACTTACCTATTTTCTTATTAGGAGATAAAGAAAACGGAAATTATTGGTAATTTTAACTGCATCTTCAATAATCAAATATTACCAAATTGTATATGTTTATAATCAATGATAATAACCAAACATATACAATCTTTAGTAATAAAATACCTTAAAACATATCTATTTCATACAACAATTTTTATATTTCTTTCCGCTTCCGCAAGGACATTTATCATTTCTTCCGACATTTGAAAAGTCTATATTTTGATTATCATGTTTTTCTTCTTCTTCAGATACAATTTTCATCACTTGTTCAAATATTTTAGAAGCATATAAAACACTTGCGGAAGAAAATATTTTCTTTTCAACCGTATCTGATTTGTAATAATTTAAAAGCGATTCAATTGTATAATCAGATTGTAAAATTTCATTTGTTCTGTCTATAAAATTATTATACTTGCCAGCTATTCTTTTAATAATATTCGCAGGAATTTTATCATTTTCCAAAAAACTTCTTACGCAATTATTATATCCGTCAATCGTTTTATAATCATCAACTTCATATATTTTACAAAGTGTTTCATAAAAAGGAAGAACAAACAAACCTAATTCTTTATCATAAATAATAGCAATATCATATACTGATGAATGAGAAGAAAAACCCTCCAAAGATTTTTCCATAAAATCAGAATATGAATTTTTAAAATCACTTACTTCAAAATATTTATGATTTTCTATATGTTTTATATTTTTATCAAAATCTTCCTGCGATGGCATTATGCCTTGTTCACAATAAATGTTAAACAAATTAATTAAATTATCCGCATATATATTCGTTGTTATCACTTCATCCGAATGAAAACATTCTTCAAATTTTTTAGAAAAATTACCGACAAGCTCTTCAATTTGTTTAAATTTCTTTTCATTATCTTCATAAGCATCTTCAGGTTTTTCAATAATTTTTGCAATTGTATATTTATAAACTTCATCTTTATTTATACTTGATAACACATTTGAAACCTCTAATAAATAAAATTCATTATTTACGGGAAATATCCTCGCTAAAGCGAATTGTCCCGAAGTTATTCCTCTAAAATTATTCATTTTTACTAATGATAAAACCTTATACATTTTTTCATTAACAAGGTTATATAATTCAAACCCGTTGCTTAAAGCTCTTTTTACTTCAAAAACAGAAGCAAAAGATTTAGACAAACAATCTAAAATTTCATTTTCTTCTTTTCTCAAATCAGAATTATCTTCTTTAAAAAGCTCAATTATGGTTTTTCTGCTTTCTCCCAATCGTCTTTCAAATATATAAGGGATTAACAATGCTTGAACTCTTGAACTATCTGCATTTTTTGCGGATAAAGTTGCAAGATATTCTTCAAAATCAGGCTTTACGATTTCATTAGTAACCGCAAAATTCATAATTTTTGTTATTGTATCCGAAATAATAGATAATTTTTCAATTACAGACATAAATATCCCCTTTTTAATATTTAATTTTTAATTTTGACAATAGCACTGTGCCTTGCCGTAATACCATGTTCTTTTCTATATGAAAAAAATATATCAGACATGCAACAAGTGCAATAGTCACAAATATCAATCTTTTCTACTCCACTGTATAAAAGTTGTTGCTTATTTAACTCTTTTAAATCTATAAAATATTTATCATTCTTTTTTAAATATAAAGTTGAATTATCATAATCATCAATTAATTGTTCAAAAACTTCTTTTCCTGTTTCAAAACAACATTTACCGATAGCCGGTCCGATAAGTGCAACAATATTTTTAGGGTTAATTGAAAATTGATTTTTCATTTTTTCAACGGTTTTTAAAGCAATTTTACTTGCAGTTCCTCGCCAACCTGCATGAATTACCGCGCCTGTATTATCTTTTGGCGAATATAATAGAATAGGAGTGCAATCAGCAAAATTTAATAATAATACAGATTTTTTCAAATTTGAAATAAGCGCATCAGTATTTTCATATACTTTTTCTTCGGAAACAATCCGTATGTTATCACTATGAGTTTGAATTGCCGACGTAATTTTATCATGATTTAAATTTTTAAGTAAAAATTCTCTGTTTTTATTTGCTGTTTGCGTTAAATCAACCCTGTTTGACGGTGTCAAAACAAAATCTCTTGTCGTAAAAAAGCAATCATAATCACTCAATAATGAAGATTTTAATATTTTTTTACCGTAAAAATTATCGAAATAAAACATTAATTTTCTACCGTATTAAAAATTCTATCCCCTGCATCACCGAGTCCGGGTCTTATATAACCGCTTTCATCCAAATGAGAGTCAATACTTGCCGTATAAATTTTAACATCAGGGTATTCGCCTTGTACTTTTTTTAATCCCTCAGGTGCGGAAATTAAACTTACAAATCTTATATTTTTTTGAGGAACATTTTTATTTGCAAATAATTTAATTGCATCAATAGCCGAATTTCCGGTAGCAAGCATTGGATCAAGAATTAAAATAATTTTATTTTCAGGACAATCAAATTCTATCGGAATTTTATTGTAATACCA
Organism: uncultured Muribaculaceae bacterium; assembly: GCA_964527005.1. GTDB lineage: Bacteria > Cyanobacteriota > Vampirovibrionia > Gastranaerophilales > Gastranaerophilaceae > Avigastranaerophilus. Next base: position 16,677 of record CAZGRH010000004.1, read on the forward strand.
AATAGGAGTCAATGTTTCTTCATCACGATACATTCCTATATGACGAACCGTCGCAAACGGCATAATTTCATTTGCAATATCAGAAAATATAAGACCTGCTCTCAAAATCGGAGCTATAATAATTTCTTTTTCCGAATTCAATTTTTTACAATCACAAACTTCTAACGGAGTTTCCACTTTTACCGTTTCTAACTCTAAGTCACTTGTTGCTTCATAAAAAAGAAGATATGTAATTCGTCGAATAGCACTTCTAAAAACTTCCGCCGTTGTTTTTTTATCTCTTATTGTACATAAATTGTGATAACATAAAGGATGATTAACAACAATTGTATTTTTAAAATTATTCATTAGCTTTTTCCTCTGTTTCCGATTGTATATTTTGCAAATCTTTATTCTTTTTATCTTCTATATATTTATATGTTTGTTCCGTTAATTTATAAATAATTACCGATTGAGATGTTACTGATTGTTCGGTTGCATTTGTCACATTTTGTACTAACGCACTTTGTTTTAACAAATGTTTGTTGTTCAAAATATCAGTTTTATCAATATTTCTGCCAATTCCGCCATAAATACCTATCAATACATTCGCAACCGCAACTTGTCCGTTCCAAAAATCTTGCACTCTGTATGAACTTACGGGCGCAATAATTTGCTTATCATTTAAATCGACAGTATCTAAAGGATATAATTCTAACGATGTAGAACCTCCAAGCCCGTAAAACTCTATGATTGCTTCAGCTTTTTGCGGAAGTGTCACATTCTTTTCCGTAATTAAAAAAGAAACAAAAACTTTATTATCAAAAATTTTTACATCTCTTATATATCCGATGGTTATTCCCATTAATCTTACGGGTGAACCTTGCACCAAACCGCCCGCATCATCGGTAAAAATATAAAAAATATTATTTACATTATTTTTTATGGAAGTGTTATATATAAAAAATCCTAACCCTATGGCAGCAACCAAAGTCCATATAATAATTTCAATTAACCAAATATATTTTCTTTTCATTCTTATATTATAAATCAAATCAAATCGAAAATGAAAATTATGAAGATTTTAGAACTTTTTTAAGTACAATTAATGCAAACAAAATAGTTAAAGCAGATGTAATATGCGCAATATGAAATATCCCGATGTTTAAAACACTGTCAACTCTATATGTTTCAACTATTATTCTTACAATTGAATATAATATTAAATAAGAACAAAATATTATACCGTATTTTTTATTTTCACCTTGTTTCGCAAGCATTATGTATAAAATAATAAAAATTAAAATATTTAAAATTGATTCATACAAAAACGTAGGATGAAAAAATTCATTATTAACAAACATTTGAGGTCTGTTTTTGAAAGGAATATACAATTTCCAAGGCAATTGTGTCGGCAAACCGAAAGCTTCCGAATTAAAAAAATTTCCCCATCTGCCGATTGCCTGTCCTGCAATTACGCCAAAAACAAATAAATCAGCATATTTAAAAAAGTTCAAATTATTTTCTTTTACATAAATATAACCGGCTATAATTCCGCCAATAATTGCACCTTGAATAGAAATTCCGCCATTCCATATTGCAAGAATTTCGCTCGGATGTTTAATAAAATATTGATAATCCATTATTACATAATAAAATCTGGCACTTATTATCCCAAAAACAATTAATATGAATGATAAATCACAAATATTATCAAAATTTATATCTTTAAAATACCTTTTTGCGATTAAGCAAATAACCAATATTCCCACCAACATCGCAAAAGACATTATTAACCCGTAGAAATAAATATCCGTTCCAAAAATACGAAAAGCAATATCACCGGGGGATTGAAACATTATTCTTCTGCCACATTTTTATTTCTTTTATCAAAAATTACGGAAGATTCATCAATTAAAGAATTAAGACGAGTTATTTTATCATTAATTTCTAAAGCCAACTTTTCTTCAATTTTATTTAAAAGATATTTTTTATAAGCACCAACGGCTTCATTAGCAACATCAAGGAATTGAGAAAGTTCTTCATTTGATAATTCATTGATTGAAGCTTTTGAAAGTATCTCGGAAACAAAATTTTCATCAATCAAGCCCATTGTATAATATGCTTCAGTATATTCGGGTTTTAATTCAATTGTCTTTTTTAATTCATCAATTGCAGATTTATAATTTTGAATAGCGTTATACGCAACCGCCAAATTATAATGAGTTAAATAATTATCTTCATCTATATCCAAACTGGATTTTAAACGACAAATTGCAGTTTGAGAATCACCCATGCTCATATACTCTTCAGCTTTATTGTTCAATTCCTGAACCGCAAAATTATTAATGCAAGCTGTAGTTAACACGGATATAAATAATATTACAAATAGCAATAGTATTTTTTTCATCTTATCCCCAATTTTGACTTATAGATATATTAACCACATTTACAAAATTTTGCAATATTTTTAAAATAAGTATACAATATTTGGTGTAGATAAATAAGAGATTATACAATGTCTGATTCAGAAAAAATAGTTTCTCTAAGCAGTGCAAGAGAAAAAACAAAAGAAACACACAAAGAAGAAATTTCAGGAACAACAGAACCTGTTTATTGCAGTTTTTGCGGAAGACCTAACACTCAAGTAGTTAAAATGGTTCAAGGTCCGGGAGTTAATATTTGTTCCGAATGTACAATGATTGCAGTTCAATACTTAATACTTGAAGACAGACTGCCATCCGCCGAAGCTCAAAAAATATTGGATATATTTTGGAGCAAATCCAAATAATGACCGTATTATCAAAGTTACAAATAAGAGCAAAAGTCCTTTCCGCAATTTCTTCCGTTAAATCAGCGGACGAATATAATGAAAATTTATTATCTGCAATTATATCCGAACTAAACGAAATAGACGACAAAAAAACTTTTTTTGATATTTTTATTAAAGAATTTGTTAAATTACAAGAAAAAGAATGTGATTTTTGTGCTTTTGTTATAAAAGAACTTGTTCCCATCAGCTACATTGAAGAAGTTATATTATCATATTTATCTTCATCAAAATATGATGATGATATTAAATATAAACTTGTACAATTACTAAGAACGGTTGGAGCATATTCATCAGCCTCCGCCGATTTAAACGAATATTTTGATAATCCGCAAGAAGTTTTAGACAAAGAAACTCAAATGTTGTTGGATAAAGCTATATACAATCCTGAATCAATGTTAGATTTTCTTGATTTCATTTATTCAATACAAAAAAACGATAAATTCATTTTGTTGGAATCATTAAAAAATTCTTGCGAAAGCGAACAATTAGCTAATATCTTATATCCGATTTTATATTCTGATTTTGATGATGATTTTAAATCAGAAGTCATTAATATTTTAGGAAATTCAAAGTCATCATTGGCTGTTGAACCGATTAACCATTTGTTAAAAATTTGTGACAATGTTAATATTCAAGAAAATTGTAAATTAGCACTAAAAAAATTAAAATTGGCAGGTGCAACACAAGAAAAAGCGGATGACTACCATAAAAATGTACTAAAAAACAGTACTCCCGCAAAATTTTATACAACAATTCCTGACGGAGCCGGAAATCAAGCAATTTTAATTACAAGAATTAATCAAGATACAAAATATTCAATGGTCGCAATTGTTATTAATGATATAACCGGCATTGTAGATACTTTTGGTTTTTATAAAATCACCCAAGATGAAATAGCAAGAATTATTGCAAAATTCTACAGTTCGGAAGGAAAATTTTTAATTTCTCCGGAATATGCCAAAACAAGGCTTGATTTTGCGGCTAAACTATCCGAAAGAAACAAACAATTACTTCCTTATGAATATATTTGCTGGAACGTATTAATGAAAGATATTCCGTTAATGGAAAAGTCACCGGAAGAAACAATTCCCATGTTAAATCCGAATTCAACATTTTCAAAAGACGAAATATGCGATGTACTAACAAAAGATTACACGGCAAGATGGTTTATAAATAAATCAGACAACACTCGGATTAATAATTATATCAATGACTTACTTTCTTTACAACAAGCGGATATTCAAGAAATAAACAAATTATTTTTCAACCATTTCGATGAAATTTGGCAAAAACAATTGGAAGAAACTTGGAAAAACAGATTAATTCATCTTATTTATTTATTAAAAACCAATAACAGAAATGATGATGACTATAATAAATTTTTATTTATTCTGAAAGATAATGACATGTTTACGTTATTCAAAAAAATCATAATTCAACGCAGTATAGTTTGTAATTTACAAGCGATTTTGGAAAACGAAAAAAACACATCATTTCCTGTAAATATTTTTAAACGTAAAAAACATGATAATGATAAAATAAATAAAGAAAAAGTTGAAAATTTATTAAATACAATAAAGAGAAATTGGATAAATGGATAAAATATTAGGTTTGGATATAGGAAAGAAGAGAATAGGTATATCAATGAGCGACATTATGGGGCTGATTGCACATCCTGTTGAAACAATATCCAGAGAACCGGAAAAAGAAGCAATAGCAAAAATTAAAAAATTATGTATTGACAATAATATAAAAAAAATTGTTGCAGGCTTGCCAAGAAACATGAATAATACAATTGGTGAACAAGCTCAAGATTGCATGGCTTTTGCCGAAAATTTTAAAGATGAGTTTGAAATAATTTTTGAAGATGAACGATTAACCAGTAAACAAGCAGAATACATTCTTGCACAAATAGGCAGAAAATATACAAAAGATAAAAAACAAGTTGATTTAAAAAGTGCTTGCATTATATTACAACAGTATTTAGACAGAAAGTGAGTTTATATGAAAAACGAAAAAAATGAATTAATTGAAACAGTTGATGAAAACGGAAACAAAATTTCTTTTGAACTTTTAGACATTGTTGACGTTGACGGAGTCGAATATGCAATGCTAATTCCGCCTGAAACCGAAGAAGAAAACGATGAAAGCGAAGTTCTTGTAATGCGATTAAAAAAAGATGGGGAAGATTATTCTTTTGAAACAATCGATGATGACGATGAATTTGAAAAAGTCGCTCAATATATTGAACAACTGGAAGACGAAATTGACGACGAAGAATAAATTTAATACATATAGAAAAAGTTCCTAAATATTAAATATTTAGGAACTTTTTTGTAAAAACTTTAAAAAAATTATTTTATATATTAATCAATAAAATTAGTAAATACTACTTTTTCTTGTTGAGGAAGTTGAACTCCGGCTTTTTTACCCGCTTCTATACATTTTAAATAATAAGCCATATTTCGGGCAAGAAATCTTAAATTTTGCATTCCCTCCAAATCTTTTTTAACATCTTCGGGTGTATGACCATGTGTCATATTCCAATATCTGCCCGAAATTATAGGCATTTGAGTAATTGTAAAATATTTATTTATTTGGTCAAGAGTAGCAGTTGTTCCCGCACGTCTGGCATTTACTACGGCAGCCCCAGGCTTATGCGTAAAAATTTCACTTCTTCCGGACATTGAAACGGAATAAAAAGCTCTGTTTAAAAAAGAAATTGCTCCGCCTGCCGCAGCAGCATAATAAACAGGAACACCTATAACAAACGCATCAAAATTGCGGGCGTATTCTACAAACTTATTAACCTCATCATCAATAACACATTTTCCGAGTTTGGCACAAGCCCTGCAAGCTTTACAAGGTGCTACCGAATTTGAACCGATTTGATATATAGCAGACTCAATTTCTTCTTCTTTCAATGTCTTTTGAATTTCGCTTAATGCAGTATATGTACATCCATCACTGTGCGGTGAGCCGTTAAATAATAATACTTTCATGTCATTCTCCGTTTTAATTATTACAATACTATGTATTTCCCTGTAATTTTTTAATATCCAATTATACCATTTTTATAATTATTTTAATAAGTCTTAAACGAAAATTTTAAAAATTACACTAATAATTTTTGTTTTTGGTAGAATAAATAAAGGGAAATTTATTATGTTATTAGAATTTTTATATGCAAAAATACACAGAGCAACAGTAACTGATGCAAATTTAAATTATGTTGGTTCTATCACTATCGATAAAGACATTCTGACAAAAGCAAACTTAGCAGAAGGACAAAAAGTCGATATTTTAAACATTAATAACGGTGAAAGATTTCAAACATACATTATTGCAGGTAAAGCAGGCAATAAAGATTTTTGTTTAAACGGTGCTGCAGCAAGAAAAGCGCAAATCGGTGATAAAATAATTATTTGTTCTTATGCTCTTATGACACAAGAAGAAGCAAAAATATTTACACCATCTATTGTTCAACTTAATGACAACAATGAAATTTTAAATTAATAGCAATACAAAAAAATACAAATTAACTGTATCTCAAAAATTTTTGAACTTTTGTATTTAAACATTCTTTTTTAATTTTCCAAAAACCGTTTTTATCTTTACCTACCAAAAATTCAGCAGGTACTTTATAATTATCGGTTGACGGCATTCTCATTGCCGTAATTTTGTAATCACAACCTACTTTTTCTATTTCTACATCAAAGTAAAAATTTTTATATTTACGTATTTTCATTAACTTTTGAGATTTTTTTACTTCAGACTTGTAACGAGAAAACGGGATATTTACAACTGTTTCCGTTCCGTCATCTTTTTCAACGACCCTTATAATTTTTGCATTATCAACATAAAAATTAAAATACTCTTTATCATAATTATTAGCGGAATTCAGATATTTATTAAAAAATAATTTAACATCCCGAATATCTGAAGCAGAAGAAATTAATCCCGTAAATAAAAAAAAGAAAATTAAAAATACTTTATTCATTTTTTCCCTTTAAACTTTTTTAATTTTAAACTGATTTATACAAAACTTTATTCTCCTTTCAGACAAGATAATCGGAATAACAAAATATATTAAGAATTTTAAAAATAGTGAACAAAAAAGCAATTTTTAGATTAAAAAACTTTTTATATATTTAAAAGAAATCGGAGATTTTATGAACGAAATTCCAACTACGGAACACCAACGAATAAATTTAGCATACTCAAAAGAAAAAAATACTGAAACAAAACCTATAAAAATTGAAAAAGAAACAGATACTTTTGAAAAAGAAAAGAAAAAAATGACTCCGTCCGGTATACTGATAGCAAGCGGCAGCGCAATGGCAGCTTGTCCAAAAACTTTTAATTTCGGCAAAAAGAAAGTAATGAACTTGTTAGATAAAACCGATGATTTTATAAAAACATTTTTAAACGACTTGAGCAATACCGAAGCAATCAAAACTGTCAAAGAAAGCGAAACTGCAGACGATATTGCGAATACGGTTACCAAAACATATAAAGGAATTCCTCCGAAAGCAAAAATAATTGCAGGATATATTGGCGGTTTATCGGCAGCAATCGCAACATTTTGTTTAATATTTAAAGATTCGGACAAAAACGGACACTTAGACTTAATAGAAGGGATAAAAGAAATTACAAATACATAAAGAAAGAAGAAGCAATCTAAAATTGCTTCTTCTTTTTGATTTTTTGCTCCGATTATTCAATAGTATAATCAGTTAGTTCAGGAGCACCAAACATTCCTTCAATCTCTTCCAAAATTGCGGACGGTTTTCTTGCATTGTTTTTTTCAGCTGCTCTTTTTTGTGCTTCTCTGTCTTTTTCTTCAGATGCATTTGTTAAATGATAGAAACCGGTACCTGCAGGAATTAATCTACCGATAATAACGTTTTCTTTCAAACCTCTTAACAAATCTTTTTTACCTTCTACTGCTGCTTCAGTAAGTATTCTGGTTGTTTCTTGGAAAGAAGCGGCAGAAATAAAGCTTTCAGTATTCAAACTTGCTTTTGTAATACCTAACAATACTGCTTCATAAGTAGCCTCTTGCCCACCATCAGCTTTTACTGCTTTATTTTCAGCTTCAACCTCTTTAAATTCCAAGAATTCACCCGGAAGTAATTTTGTATCACCTGATTCAAGAATTTTAACTTTCTTAGTCATTTGTCTTACAATAACTTCAACGTGTTTATCAGCAATATCAACACCTTGAGAACGGTATACTCTTTGAACTTCATCAACTAAGTATTGTTGAGCTGCTTCAACACCGTTTAATCTGATTACGTCATGCGGAT
>CAZGRH010000005.1:0-15745 GCA_964527005.1 uncultured Muribaculaceae bacterium
GGGTTTACCTGCACTTAATTATGACAAAATTTTAGATCCAAACAGTAATTCTTATAAACTTTTAAAACGTAAAGTTCAATTGAATGCAAAACGTTATGATATTATTCGATTTGATGTTGCTTGGGCGTATGTAACACCTGTAGTTACTCCTAAAGGTGAACAAAATGTTTTGGAAAAAAATCGAAAATATATGCAGGATTCTCTTTTAAAAAACATTGAAGAATGGGTAAAAGAAATAAAAGGTTCTGATTTTGATCCTAAAAATTTAATTTATGAATTTGATGCAGACCCAAATGATTTTCGTGCATTTGATGATACTTCACGCTTAATAAAACCTTTACAAAACAGAGTAAAAATATTTGGTAATACGTATATGCATAATTCTTCAGGTGATAAATGGGGATATAATAAAGCATTTTTAGAAAGAGGTTGGTCACCTGATGAATATATTCTCGGTGTCGGAAATCATGATCCTCAACCTTTGCGACAAATTGCGGAAGGTATTTCCGAAAAAATCAGAATATATGATTCATCAAAAAAAGATTTTACTATAATTGAGCGGAACCATAAAAACGACGCAATAAAACCATTATCGGAAGAATTAGCTATCAGTATGGACAAATTAAGAAATCCTGCGGAATTTTCTAAAGCAAAATTTGCAGAACCGATGATGGCTAAAAATAATCAATATTTTTATATGGATGTATTTGGTCGTAAAGAAAGATTTGATATGCAAAATTTTAATACAATAATACATCCCGAAAAAAATTATGCATATAAAGTGCCTGAAAATTACCAAAAAGCATACCATTCCGCAATAGAAGACGGTTTCGGATTTAATGTACCCGATAGTTTACAAAAAGTTTTTGAAGCAAAAAATTATGATAAAACAGAACCTGAACTATACGAAAAAATAAAAAAATATAATTCTATATTATCAGAAAAATCTTTAAATGATTTTACAATTTCTAAATCAGCGAAATCAAATAACAAAACGTTAAAAATTGCGCTTGCGGTTATAGGCGGTTTGGCTTTATTAATCGGTGGATATTTTATTTACAGAAAGCACAAACAAAAAACATCCGATAATATCAATATTTTCGGATAAAATTTAACCGATAAACATTATATTTTCTTCGAATATAACATAAATCTTTACTGCATAGAATTATACGATTGTGTTAATTCTGTTGCTTTGAATATATAGACAAGTTTGTAATGTTAATTTTTCAACTTCTTTTTAATACTTACTTTGGTACTAAATGATAACGGAGAAGAGAAATGAAAAAACTTTACCTTTTATTTTTGGCATTGACTTGTTTAAGTGCTGCAAACGCATTTGCGGAAAGTCCTTGTGATAATATGCAACCGCAAACAATTAATCAACGGATGAAAAACAAATGTTCGCAACCTTGTGAACAAATACAAAAGAAAGATTGTCAAACACAAGTTTCGGAATGCTTTTTATGTACAAAAGCGCATACTGCTACTTTATTTAAGCAACTTGGATTAAGTGACTCACAAATTTGTACGGCAATGAAAATACAAGAAAAATATGAACAAGAAGTTTTAAGTTTGAACGAAAAATTGCATTGTGAAAAAGTTAAATTGTATCAAATGAACAAAAATTGCGCTAAAAAATCAGAAATTTGGAAACAAAAACACGAAGTAAAAAAACTTAAAAAAGCAAAAAAAGAAATTTGCGAATATTATGAAAAACAATTTAAAGCAATACTTTCAGGCCCTCAAAAAAAATGTTATAACAAATACAAAAACCAATAGTTGAAGAATCTTTTAAAATTAAGCACTAAAAACGAATATACAAAAAAATCGCTTTTAGTGCTTTAATTTATTAAAATTCAGAATTTTTAAATTTTTATTTTCTTTCCGTGAATGGAACAGGTGGCGGCATTATCGGGAAATCATTCTTTTTTATTTCTTTTATCATTTCTTTCTTTTTTTCCCGTTGTTCTTTTTTTATCAGGTTAAATTCTTTCTTTTGTTCTTTTGTTAAGATTTTCTCAAAATCTTTCATATTTTTTTCACGCAAAGCATTTGCTTGATTTTTTAAATCTTTTATTTCAGCTTTTAATTTTGCTTTCTGTTGTTCTTTTTCAGTTTTTGAAAGATTTTGATTAAAATCTATATCCCAAAATTGATGTCTTTTTTCTCTGATATTATCCATTATAGGACGCATTTTTTCATGGTCATTTCTTCTGTTTAATTCTATTTGTCTTTTTTGCTCATCCGTCAATTTTAAACGATTTTCAAATTCTGATTTTCTTTCTTGATTTTGATGATTACCTTTTTTGAATTCGGGAGAATTGTTGTTAAAATTTCTTTTATTTTTATCAAACTCGGGCGGGAATTGTCTAAAATTGTCATTACGAGCAAAATCTCTTCTTGCTTGTTGCTGCGGAAATCTTTTTTCCGGTGCATTTTCAAATGTACCATCCTGCGCATAAGCGAAATCAGACAATGACAAAATCGCAATTAATGCGAATGCGGAAATAAATAATTTTTTCTTCATTTTTGTTCCTTTCAAATTAAATCTTTTAACAATATACTTAATTCTTTTCTGGCATTAAACAATCTGGAGCGAACAGTACCGACGGGACAATTGATTTTTTTTGCAATACTTTCATAACTCATTTCTTGTATTTCATACATTACAATAACTTCTCTTAATTTCGGTTTTAAAGAGTCTATGGCTTTAATTATTTGAACTTGTCTTTGTTTTTGAATGAAATTTATTTCAACATTTTGTTTTTTATCTTTTATTTGGATTAATTCTTCATCTTCACATATTGAACTGCGAGTATTTTTATAATGTGCCGATTTTAAGTAATCTCGGCAAAGATTTGCAGTAACCGTATTAATCCAACTTTTAAATCCTGATGACTTATTAAATTTATCAATATTTTTCCAAGTTCTGATATAAACTTCCTGTTCTATGTCTTCGTTATCGGAACCGGTCATTGTCGAAATAATTTTTTTTATATTATTTCTATATTTATCTATAATTAATTTCAAATTTTATCCTTTTTTATATTTCCAAAAATCCATAACTGTCAACGGGTAAGCCCATTAAATCAATACAAGACTCTTCCGCCGAATTTACCCGAAAAGAATAGTCATTATAAAAATTATATCCTGTATATGCAACAGAAAGACTTGTTATCATAATGAAGCAACAAGCAATTTTTTTTATTGCCGACAATTTTTCTCTTTTCTTTTTTGCTAAATACTCAGCTCCGACTTCTTTTACCAATCTTGAAACTTTCATATATTTTTCATATTCAGCTTTACATTCGGGACAATTTTCCAAATGTGCTTTTAATTCTTCATCATTTTGAAAAATAAATAATGTTTCATATTTATTACATTTTTTTGAATTATCCATTTTAATTCCTCTTTACATTTATTATAACGATTTATAAAAAAATAAGTTCATTTTTAACAAAAAGAAGATGAGTAAATTTTTACTCATCTTCTTTCTTTGTATAAATTATATTAAAATCCTAAATTTATATCACGTTCCGTCATATCAAAACTATTGTAATATTTCATAAAACTTCTGCCGTATTTTTGATATGTGATGCTGGGCAACCAATCTCTTAATTGGAAAATATAATTTGCGCTTCTTGTATCCAAATCAAACATAGACATGTGTGCTTCATTATATATAGTTTGAATTTGATTACTTTTTTCGGTATCAGAAAGTTCATAATTATTTTCAATTGCTTCAATTCTTGCTACATAAGAATTAAATCTTTCAATTTGTGAACGAACCGTCCGAATATATTGATAAGTTATCATTTCATAACTGTCTCTTCTTTGTCCGATAACTTCATTTCTGTTTAATAATGTTGTAAAATCAGTATCTGCCAGTTTCTCCATTTTGGAAATACATCTTTTAATATCTTCTTTTGAAGTAATTGCCGCCTGTGCCGTTAAATTTGTCACAAAAAATATAAGGCAAAAAAAGATAAAAATGTTTCTTAAAAATTTTTTCATATTATTTCTTCCTCTATTCGTTTCGTAATTTTTAGTTATCTAAACAATCGTGAATTTTATTTTTTTCTGTCTGATATTGATTATACTGTTTTTTTGTTAATATTTCTTTATATTTATTATCCGTATTAATAGATAAAATTTCCTGCATATTTCTGATAACAATTAAATTTCTTTCGTAAGCCGCAGATAATATATCAATTTGTTCTTTTGTTTTATCTTGAGCGGTTTTAATACTATCAAGTTTTTCGGAAAAATTTTCAAACTTTTTTTCTAATGACTGAAATTCTTTTTCATAATCAATTTGAATTTCATTAAGTAAAGCTTTCTGCTCATCCGTAATATCGGTAATATTATCAAAAGAACCTGCTTGCACCGAATTTGCAAGAAAACATAAAAAACAAACAATTAAAATTTTTTTCATTAAATGCCTCTGTTAATTTTTATATAAAGAGAATTCTTTTGATTTTTCTTTCCACTCTTTTTCATCAACACAAAAAGCGTGGTTCCAAAATCTTTCGATTGCGTATGTTTCTCTTTCTTCTTTGTGAAGAACATGCACAATAACATCACCGTAATCAAGTAAATTCCAACGATTTTTCATATCGTTTTCTTCTCCGATAGGTATTCTTTCAAAAAATTCTTTTATCATTTCACGCACATAACCTGTTAATGCTTTAACATGAGTTGCCGTATCAGAAGAACAAATCACAAAATAATCTGCCAATACAGATATATTTGCAATATTTAATATTTTTATATCTTTAGCTTGTCTATCATCCAAAATTCTGGCTATAACACTTGCGAACTTATCCGAGGAAATATCTTTCAATTTTAAATCTCCGTTATACTTTGTTGTTTATAATTTATATTCGCATTATAGCATAATTTTAAATTAAATATAATTTTTTAAATTTTTATTTAAATTATTATTACGACAAAGTTTTTTCAATTTACTCATTGCACGATTTTCAATTTGACGAATTCTTTCTCTTGAAACGTTATAATAAGCGCCGATTTCTTCAAGTGTTTTTTTCTGTCCGTTATCATCAAGTCCATAACGCATTATAAGTACATTACGTTCTTTTTCACTTAAATGATTTAACATTTTTTTTATATCACAGAATAAATTATCTTGAGTAACTTTTAAATCGGGAGAAATAGTAGATTCATCCACAATAAAATCTGATAATTTAGCATTATCATCTTTTTGATTTGCCGGAGATTCAATGCTTATGGTGCCTTGGGCTGCTTCAATCAAAGTTGACAATTTTGTAACATTCATACCTAATTTATATGCAATTTCTTCTTTTGTGGGAGCAGTACCGTTTTCAACGGTTAAATCTGTTGTAATTTTTTTTATTTTACCCAATATTTCAATCATGTGAACAGGTAGTCTTATTAATCTTGATTTATCTGCGATTGCTCTTGTTATTGCCTGTTGTATCCACCATGTAGCATAAGTCGAAAATTTATATCCTTTTGAATAATCAAATTTTTCAGCAGCACGCATAAGCCCCATGTTGCCCTCCTGAATTAAATCAAGAAAAGAAAGCCCACGTCCTATATATTTTTTAGCTATGCTTACAACAAGTCTTAAATTTGCATTTACTAATATTTTTTTTGCTTTTTCCGAATTGTTCTGTTTGATTTGCTTTGCAATTTCAAGTTCTTCTTCTGATTTAAGAAGTTTTATTTTGCCGATTTGTTGCAAATAAATTTTTACTGAATCATCAGCAATAGCACTGTTTTGAGTCTCATTTGATTTAGGTCCCGAAACAGCACTAATAATTTCATCATCATCGGAAACAGAAATATAATCGGTTTCCTGATTTTCGTCTATGGAATAGTTTTCGTTATCTTCGGACATTTTGCCTCCGTTAATAAATATTATACAACATTCTCTGATTTTGGCATTGTTTGTTTAACTGATTCGTAAATCACTATGCTTGCGGCATTTGCGACATTTAAAGAATCAAAATCATTTAATATCGGGATTTTTATTTTAAAATCCGATTGCTTTAAAATTGTAGAAGAAATACCTTCTTTTTCAGAGCCCATAACTATTGCAAAACTCATATCGCAATAATTAATGTCGTAATAATTATCTTTCGCTTTTATATCGGTTGCAATTATCCAAAAGTTGTTATCCTTTAATTTATCAATAGTTGAACTAAGGCTATTAACCATAATTAAATCCAATCGATTAATTGCACCTGCCGAAGATTTTTCAACCGTAGAATTAACCGTAGCATTTCTGCGTGAGGGAAAAATAATTGCATCATATCCCGCACATACCGCCGTTCTTATAATAGAACCAAAATTGTGAGGATCTTCAACACCATCCGTAATTATCACTTTTTTATATTGTTTTTGTTTTGATAATAAATCTTCTAAAGTTGCGTATTTTATTGGTGCAACGTATGCAACCACACCTTGGTGTGAATATTCGCAGAATTGTATAAATTTTTCTTTCGGTTGAAATTGAAAAACGACACCTCTTTCTTTTGCCAAATCAACAATTTGATTTATTTTTGAACTGTCTTTCATACCTTTCATTAAAATGATTTTACTAATATTTCTATTCCCGTTTTTTAACAATTCAATGACATTATTTTTTCCAAAAATATAATTTTCCATAAAAATCCTAATTTTTTTGCTTACCGATGAAAATATTATACATTAAATGATGCATAAGTTTGTAAAAATCTTGCAAATTTATTAATTATAAAATATTATGTAATTAAAGTATTGAAAATAGGTTAGTCATGAGTAATTTTTTAGAACAATTGGGATTTAAGAAAAAAACACATGTTGGAATATCCATATCTTCCAATAATTTTATAGAGCTTGTTTGTCTTGATAAACAAACTGGAGCAATTATAAATTATGCATCAGGAAATGTTAAATATAATACAGCAATCAGAGAAATAATTGATTATGATGAATTTGAAGAAGTTGTAGTTGGTTTATTTGAAGAAGCCGGATTATCTCCGCAAGAATGCAGCGTTTCAATTACTTTACCAAACGTACATTTCGGAATTACACCGATTGAAGAAAGTTCGGAATCATCTTATTTACTTGATAATCTTCAAACAGAAATTGAAGATTTATATATTTTCAAAAGAAATGAACCTATTATTGCATACACAATCAATAATAATTCACGAAACAAAAGAGAAAAAAATATTATATACGGAGCAATACAACAAAAAGTTATTGTCAAAATTTTGGATATTTTTGAAAATCTTCAATGTGATGTTATAAAAATAGAGTCTTCATATAATTCATTATTAAATGCAGTTCAATGTTGCGACAGATTTTCATCTCTTTTTGAACCACATCAAAATACACTTTTAGTGTTGGTTACCGCAAACAGTTGTTGTACTTTTTATATAGAGGATTCAACTTTGTTTGACTATTTTGAAGAACCGATTGCAGTAAAATCATTTTCAACAGAAGAAGTTTATTCTACAATTTCAAAAGTTGTTGAAAATTCAATGACGAGGAACAACCCTGATAATTTGTTAATTATCAGTGAAACTGATGAAATTAATGCGGAAGTACTTGCAAGAAGCTTCGATTTTCAGGGAAATGTTGATTGCTTAAATAAAAGTATAAGCTATAACGAACAATTCATAGATACTTCTCTTCTTGATATTGATGTAGATTCAGATATGGTATCTTATATTACAATTGAATCGGTCGGTGTTGCTTTATCTTCATTGGGAAATTGTTTCTTAGATATCAATTTTTTACCTGAGGAAAAGAAGAAAAACAATATCGTTGAAGTTTGCGGATATGAAATTGACTTTAACCGATTAGTGGTTCTTGTTCTGCGGGTATCTGTTCTTTCGGGTTTAATTGTCGGAATGTGTGGTAAATTTATTTTTTCAGCTCAAGCAAACGGGTTAAAAAATAAAAATACATCCAATAATCAACAAATAGAAGTATTCAAAAGACAAACACAAGAAATTGAAGCTGATGTTACAAAAGATTTATTTCCTATTTTGAAAAAAATCGAAGATTCCAATTTGGAAACCGTTAATGTATTCACTGCACTTTCTCAAGTCATTCCTGAAAATATTTATATTAAAAAATTTGTTAAAAATCCAAACGGCGGTATAGGTATTTTAGGCGAAGCCAATAACGGTGATTCCGTAAATGACTTTGTTAAAGGCTTAAGAGCAACAAACGAAGATCTGATTCTTCAAAAATTGGCAGTAAAAACAAGCGAGGATTTCCTATCCGAAAATAACACGCCTAGAGCTTATGTTTTTGAAATAAAAACAAAATCTCAAGATGTATATTTGGATGCGGTAGAAGAAAGCCTAAGCGGTTTTTCCAACAATCAGGATTATGAAGAAAATAATGATGGCTCAAATTCCGCCAATAATATAAACAGAGGTGACAGAGGTGCGCTTACACCACCTCCGCCCGTAATTTAGTAATATATAGAGGAAATTATGAACAGTAAAAATAAATTCGTTTCAATAATTTTTATTCTGGGTGCATTAAGTGCGTTACTTTTTGCATTCTCTATAATAAAGCCCGAATTTGATTCTTTTATGAAAGAATCAAAAACTAACTCTGAAAATGATTTATCAATGTACGAAAAACGTTTAGCAGAAGCAAAAACTATAAAAACGAAACAAGACAAGCAATTAAAAGAAATTAAACCGATTTACGAAAGTACAATCAAAATTGACGGTGCGGACGGACTCGGTAATTTCGGTTCAATGTTTGATAATATAATTAAATTAACCAATGCTAATAAATTGTATATCAGATCAATAGAATATAAAATGAATCCCGATACTGATGAGTTATATTCACAATTTTCCAAAATTTATAACGCATGTGAATTAAAATTATTTGTTGTTACAACATACGGTGATTTGTTAAGATTTTTAAAAGCGATTGAAGGTGGAGAATTTGAATATCTTGCAGGCATTTCCAATTTAAGTGTTTCTTCATTTTCGGGAAATACGGATTACATTCTTGCAAATATTTCAATTACTATGTATACAAAAAATCCGACTAAATAAATTATTAATTTAAGAAACAAAATTTAACGAAAAATGCGGTTTGAGATAAAAAGCAAACTGCATTTTTTGTTAGAGAGATTATTTTCGGAATAAAAGCTAACAATATTTATATTAACAGCTGACAAATAGACAAAAAAACATTTTTAGTTTAGAGTAAATTTAAAATAAGGGACATTTTATGAAAATTGTAATATTTGGTGCTAATGAACTTGCAAGTATAATTGCAACAAGATTATTTGAAGACCACGATATAATTATAATCGATGATAATCCTTGCAATAACGGAGATAGTTTTTCGAAATTAGATTTGGAATATGTCCAAGGTTCAGGGTCAAATATAAACTTATTGGAATCTATCGGAATAAAAGATACTGATATATTTATTGCTTGTACGAATAATGATGAAACTAATATTGTTGCATGTCTTACCGCAAAAAATATGGCAGAATTAAAGACTGTTTGTTTTGTCAGCAAAAAAGAAAACATTGATTCACTTTCTTTAGTCAGAGGTTCTCGGTATCAAAAAGAATTAATGATAGATTATGTTCTTTGGGCAGAAGAGTTAATGACTCAAGAAATTTTTAGAATAATTACCGTTCCTAACGCAATAGATGTCGAAGATTTTGCGAACGGAAAAGCAAGACTTTTTGAATATAGAATTAACGAGGGAACAAAATTTATAAACAAAAAAATAAAAACTTGTAATTTTCCTGAAGAAACCTTAATTGTAGGTATTACAAGGGATGGAAAATTGTTTATTCCCGATGGTGAAACCGAATTACTGCTAAATGACAAAGTAATTTTTATGGGGTCTTCTTTTTCTTTGGATATTCTTGCCCGAGAATTTTTTATGGAAAAAAATGACGTTAAACAAGTTGCTATAATTGGTGGCGGAAATGTTGGTTTAATGTTGGCTCAAAATTTGGAAAAAGCAAACATAAAAATTAAAATTATTGAAATCGACTACAAAAGATGCGAAGAATTAACCGAAAATTTGAAACATACTCTCGTAATAAACGGAGATGGTGCGAATTATGAATTGTTGGAAGAAGAAAGAATAGGTGAAGCCGATGTTATTATCAGCGTAACGGATAATGACGAAAAGAATTTATTATGTTCTTTACTTGCAAAACAGTTGGGTGTTTCGAAAGTAATAACAAGGGTTTCTAAAAATGCGAATGTAAAATTATTTGAAAAAGTCGGTATTGATGTTGCTATTTCCGAAAACGGAACTGCTATTGATAATATTGAAAATCAGTTAATTAAAACAGATATTGAAATTTTAGCAACGGTTGAAAGGGGACAAGGTGAAGTGTTGGAAATTTCCGTTCCCGCCAAATTTACAACAAGAATGTTAATGGATTTACATTTGCCTTGTAAAGCAATTATTGCGATTATTCAAAGAAGAAACAGAATTATCATACCAAGAGGTAACACTCAAATTATGCCTTTTGACAATTTGATAGTATTTACTACCGAAGAAAATTCTGCGAAAATTAAAAATTATTTTAAACGGTGCTAAAAAATGAATTTAATTTATGTTTTCGGAATTGTAAGTTTAATATTAAAATATGTTGCATTGTTAATGATTGTACCTTGTTTTTGTGCACTGGCATTAAAAGAATATAGCGCATGTGTACCGTTTGTAATTACCTCCGTTTTTACTTTTTTTGTAAGTTTTATATTAAACGGTAAAAAAACAAATGAAGATGAAATAAACAATATAAACAAAACTGAAGCTTTTTCTGTTTTACTTTTAACATGGTGCGGAATTTGTATTTTGGGAACAATTCCTTTTTTATATTTCGGCTTAAATTTTACGGATTCATTATTTGAAAGTGTTTCGGGAATTACCGCTACAGGTGCTTCCGTTATAAAAGATTACGCAAATTATCCTAAAACAATGTTTTTTTGGCGTGCATTCAGTCAATGGATTGGAGGTATGGGGGTTATCGTATTGTTTACCGCTATTGTTCCTCATATTGTATCATCGGGGAAACAAATTTTTTCTGTAGAATTAACCGGTTCTGCGGAAAACAAATTAACTCCGAGAGTAAAACACACTGCAATTGCACTTTGGAGTATATACTTTGCTTTAACAATAATTGAAATATTTTTATTAATTTGTATGAAAATGCCGATTTTTGATGCAATATGTATATCTTTATCTTGTATTTCCTCCGGCGGTTTTGTTCCGTCTTCAAATATTTTGATTGAATACGGTCAACTAAAATATATATGGACAATTGCTATTTTTATGTTTTTTGCCGGAACAAATTTTGCACTGCAGTATAAAGTATTTGTAAAACGAGATTTTAAATCTTTATTAAAAAATGAAGAATTCAAAATTTATTGTTCTGTTATATTATTTTTTACAATAATAATTTCAGGGTCTTTAATTTTACATAACTCAAGTAATATAATTGATACTGTTCGCAATTCTTTATTTAGCGTTTTATCGATAATCACAACATCAGGTTTTGTTTCAACCGATTATTCGGAATGGAATTTAAGAGCGAAATTATTTTTATTTTTATTAATGTTTTCAGGAGCTTGCGTCGGTTCTACCACGGGTGGTGTTAAAATTTTAAGATTAATATTCATCTTTAAATATATGAAAAGACAAATTTCTAAAATTCATCATCCTAACGGAGTTTATCCCATAAAAATAAATAAAGTTATTGTTAACGAAGAAAATGTTAAAAAAGTTATTTCATTCGTGTTCTTTTATTATATATTTTTTGTAATAACAGCTATAGCGCTGATTTATACGGAACAAGATATAGTAACAGGAACTACGGTTGCAATCTCAACTTTAGGAAATATCGGTATCGGTTTTGGCAACATTATCGGACCGATGGGACATTTCGGAGATTTACAATTATCTTCAAAACTGATTTCAATATTTAATATGCTTATAGGCCGTTTAGAATTAATTCCGTTTTTAGCGTTATTACATCCTGACTTTTGGGCATTAAAAAAAGTAACCGCTATTAAGCAGCGCTCATTAATATAAATAATTTTTTTTGTTTTTTTTAAGCTTGCAAAAGAGTCGGTTTATATGATAAAATCTTTTTGTATTTAGGTTATTTTGAGAAGCAGTATGTTTAGAAGAACGATTATTTTATCAATATTGTTACCGGTAGTTGTTTTTTTACTAAAAATGGTAGCAGTAGGTGTAAGCAAGATTGAATTAAGTGAATTTAAACCTGTTTGTGCGATATTTTTACTTGATATATCCGCATCAAACAGAGATTTGTTGTACAAACAACAACAAACAATTTTAAAAATGGCAAAAAGATTAGATTCGGAAGACCACGCAAAAATATACGTTATTTCCGAAGATGCTTATGAAATTTATGACGGAATGCCGCACAAAACGGTTACAATGCGTGAAGCGATGGAAAGACGTACTGCATTTGATAGCAAAGCTTATGGTACCGCTTACGGACTTGCCGTTAAAAAAGCGGTAGGCGATGCTTTAAGATATAAAGCGGAAGGTTATACTCCCGCTATAGTATTTTTGGGCGATATGGAAAACGAGGGCGCTATTGATAAGCAAATTAACTGGAATACATTCCCCAAAAATATTGAAAAAACTTTAAAATATATTCCTGATTTGTCGATTTCTTTTTTATATGCAAATCCTCAAAAATTAGATTTTGTTAAACATCAATTAGTACCTGTGTTGGGCGAAAGCAGATTAATTATTGCCGCAGAAGAAAATGTTGATGTAACGGTAAGAAAATTTTATGAAGCTGTAGGAAGGTAATGAAGAATGAATATTACGATTACAACCACAAATGAAGAAAAGAATTTTAATAATATTGATGTTCTGACAATAGGTAACGAAAAAAATTGTACATTTAAAGTTAATACTGATTTTAATTTTCAAATTACTTTAAAAAGAACAGAAACCGGTAAATGGCAAGTTGTAAACACATCGGGAACAGACAGAGTTCTTTTCAGAGGACAACCGATTTCAGGTGCTATCATAATCGGTTCATTATGTAAGTTAATGATTGCAGATACCAATGAATTTATCAGCATAAAAATAACTGACGGCGGTACAAACCCGAAAGTTGTTCCGGGGTCACTGGAATTGGCGAACAGAAAAAATGCCGCAGCAGTTAAAAGAGTTGAAACAAATAAACGTACATTAGAAATGATTCAAAATGAAGATTTGAATGAAGCGGATATTGAATCATTATACGGTACGGGTAACGGTGTTCAGGCAAAAATAAAATTAGACAGAAAAAAAGCTGATATTGACAGACGTCGTGCTTTAATTACAAAAGAAATCGCATATAAAGCAAATTATTTAAGACAAAAATTAGCTCAAAATGAATTATTGTTAGGTATTTTGAATGCATTTATAATAATTGTTCCTTTACTTTTAACTTATATTGTTAAAGACGTATACAGTATATATGTTGACGGTCAAAATATCGGTGCAAGAATTCAATTATTGGTTGTTATCGGTTTAATAGTAACTACATTTATTTTAAAACACGGAAGTTTCTTACAATTACAAAATAAAGTCAGAAACAGAGCAACTCATTCTGCAAAACTTGTTGAAAGTTTGTGTATGTTAACGTCAGGCGGTGTGTTTTTCATCACATTAGTATTTTCTTTGGAAGAATTACTTATTAATAAATACACGGTTCCTCAATTAGCTGCAATGACTTTAATAATTTGTGTATTTTTAAATATTCTTCTCGGTGTTTTTTCAGGTATTACAAAAAATACCATATCATAAACAGGTGAAGAACTTAACAGTTATGAAAACAGAGAAGATTTTCAAGCCGTAATAAAAGATTATCAACATTGGATTACCTTGTTTGTAAATAACACAGGCAGAAAAAAATTAAGAGATATGAATGATAAAATATTCAATCTTCAAATGAAAGGGCTCGGAGAATATTTGTTAGGTTTTGGTACTGCTCCATTCTTGGCTTATGGTGTTTCTCAAACATTGGCTGAATGTTTCCCTGAAGCAGCTGCTTGGATAAGATTAAGTGACGGATTTAAATTTTCTCCAATATTCTTGGTTCTTGCTTCATTGATGATTTGTTTTGCATTCCATTGTTTTGCAACATCATTTGAAACAAGCAAAAGAATAATGGCTTCAAATGTAATTAAACAAGACGGATTTAACGATTTTTCAGTACACGGTTGTATTATTCACGGTGTTGAAAGCAGTAAAAACCTAAAAAGAGAAGCAAAAAAATGGTTTTTAATTGCTATTTCCGTTGTGTTTATTGAGTTAACAATGAACGTATCATATTTCGTAGGTGTAATGGGCAGCGATATTATGGGTGTTGTAATTTCATTAGTTGCCGCTTTAGTTCCTACCGCAATTCTTATTATGGAAACAACAATGTTGGGTCAAACCAAATTTGAAATTATCATAAGAGAAGAAATGTTAGAAAAAGTAGATAAAGAATACTAGTAAAAAGGAAATACAATGTACAGATGTTTAGAATGTCACAGTGAATATATAGAGTGTCCTGAATATTGTGATTGCGGGAATGATACTTTTGAAGAATTTGAGCCAGAAGTATACGAACAACCTGTTCAACCTCAATACAACAGACCGGCTCCTCCGCCAAAACGTGCCATATCACCGGAGGAAGCGGAAGAATTAAGAAAAGAAAAAATTGAAAAAACAAAATCTATTATTCTTATATGTATTTCTTTAATAATTTGTTTGGGAATTTTGCTTTCACCGCCGCGCATGGCAAATAAAAAGAAAACGGTTACGGAACGTGTAGCAAAATCACAAAATAATAAATTACCTGACGTAAATACATATTGGGATAATACGCTTCCGTCTGCGTTCAGACCTGCAAATACGGTTAATACTCCTATAATAAACAGATATTTGTCTTCTTTATCGTCATCAATGAATGCATATTTACGAGAAATCGGCAATGATTTTTCAGCGGTTTGGATGCCGAGTATGGTTCAAGGTTCCGGAGAATGCAGAATTATATTTACTGTTAATAAAGACGGAATAATTGACAATAAGAAACTTTATGTAAAATCAAGGAACACATCATTAGACGATTCTGTATTACTTGTATTATCAAAAGTTACAAGTTTTGATGTTCCGCCTGCCGATTATAAAGGTGAAAGGATTATTTTAGCATTTAATGTTCAAGACGGTGTAAGTAAAGTATATTATCCTACAACGAAGTAATTAAATCTAAAAATTCGGGAAAAGATATATCAACCCATTGAAATTCATTAATTTTAATGGGTTTTTTGCATATCAATCCCGCAATATATGCACTCATTGCTATTCGGTGGTCATGATAACAATTAATTTCACAATCACCTTTTAAATCAGTTTTTCCGTGAATTATTAACCCATCCGGGGTTTCTTGAATATTTGCGCCTAATTTAGAAAACTCTGTTTTAACTGCACTAATTCTGTCTGCTTCTTTATTTCTTAAATCTTGAGCATCTTTTATAATTGTTGTACCCTCAGCTTGAGTTGCCGCAATTGCAATAATAGGAATTTCATCAATTAATCTCGGAATAATTTCACCTTGAATTACCGTTGATTTTAATTGTGAATATTTTACTTTTATATCTGCAACCTTTTCTCCTGATATAATTTCTTCATTTAAAATTTCAATATTTCCGTTCATAGCTTTTAGAACTTCAATAATTCCTGC
>CAZGRH010000005.1:15845-24089 GCA_964527005.1 uncultured Muribaculaceae bacterium
CCGTGAATTATAATCAATTCCTTTTAATGTATTTCCGTATATTTCAATAGGTAATTTAAAATCATTGTGATTAAATTTTGCACCCATTAACTCTAACGGTGCAATTACTCTTTTCATCGGACGTTTAGAAAGACTTACATCACCTGTTAAAGAACTTTTAAAATTTTGTCCTGCCAAAATACCCATAATTAATCTAGTTGTAGTTCCGGAATTTCCGCAATCGAGTGTTTGCAATGGTTTTTGTAATGCATTTTTTGCATTTACAATTAACTCTTTTTCATTGATTTTTTCAACTTCGCAACCCAATTTTTGAATTATATCTAAAGTTGACATACAATCAGCACCTTTAGAATAATTAGAAATTCTAACTTTGCCTTTTGTTAAAGAAGAAAACAAAAATGCTCTGTGCGTAATTGATTTATCAGCAGGTATTACAATTTCGCCATTTAATCTATCTGATTTTTTTACAATTATATCCATAACTTTATTAGACAATAAACTTTTTTTATTTGCAAATATTGTTTATTTTCTTTATAGGTTTGCACGGGTTTCCTACTGCAACAACATTAGACGGAATATCTTTTGTTACTACACTTCCCGCTCCGATGACGGTATTATCTCCGATAGTTACATTTGGAAGTACCGTAACATTTCCGCCAAACCATACATTATTTCCGATTTTAATAGGTTTTGCACACTCAATTTCCAAATTTCTTATTTCAGCTTCCAAGGGATGAATAGCTGTATAAAATCCGCAATTTGGTCCGATAAATACGTTATCTCCAAACGTTACTTTTGCGCAATCAAGTATAGTACAATTGTGATTAATATAAAACTTATTACCAATTTCGATATTATAACCGTAATCACAAAAAAAGTTTGGCTCAATCCAAAATGTTCCTTTTGTTTTTCCAAATAATTTTTTAATTATTTTGGTCTTTTTTTCCGTATCATCAGGAGATAATGAATTATACTCATAACATAATTTTTTTGCTATAAGACGCTCATTTACCAATGTTTCATCAAGTTGAGGATTATAAAATTCTCCGTTTAACATTTTTTCTTTTTCATTCATCAACTTTATTTTCCTTTTGCGAAAGTGTTATAAAATTTGAATTTGTACTTTTATTAATATATGAAACATTAGATTTGTACAAATTTTTAAGTCCTTTTTTTCTTTGTTTTTTTATATCTGTTCTTTTTATTGCGTAATTTACATTTGTTAATCTGTCATTTAAAATATCATTTTTAATCATGTCACCGTAAATTGCTTTTTTTGTAATAATCAGCGCATTTTGAGCTGCATAAATATTATAATTTGCTTTCGCCAAATATTCAATTGCTTTTTTATCAAATTCAAGTTCAAGTTCCTGATTGTTTTTATACATTTTATTTTGATTGGGAATTGTCGAATTTTCGTGGTGTGCAATTTCGTGTGCGAGAATAAAAGCCATTGCATCTTCATCATTTTTTAATAAATCATACAATTTATTTATGATAATTTTTCTTGAGCCAAAAGAATAGGCATTCGGAGTTCTGCGCAAATTATTAATACTGTATTGCCAAGATTTATTTTCTAAATTATTTGCACGTATTAACCTGTCGTATATTTTGTATATAAAATACTCTTCGTCCGATAAATTAGTTCGATTTTCTTCATATAACAATATATCATTATTTAATTTTTCGGTTATTTTTTCTTGCGTAATTTTTTCATTTGCATTATATCCAAACAGAAAAATCATTGTTATTATACAAATTTTAAGTATATTATTTTTCATAAAAACCTAATTGTCATATAATGCTTGCATAAATGCGTAAGAAGCGTTCCAACCGTTAATATCGTTTGTATCTTTGTATTTTTCAAGTTTCTTTTTTCTTTTTTCTTGTATTGATTTTTGTTCTTTTTCAAATTTATTTAATTTCGATTGAGAATTATTTCTTTTTTCTATAATCGGATTTGCATAATTTAAAAATTGCTTATAGGAATTTGATGAATAATCATTTTTTGCTTTGCTCGGATAATTGAATAATATGTAATTATAACTGTACATTGTTCGTTTATCACCTGACGGGTGTGTCGAAACAAAATCAATATAATTACCGCTGATTTTATATAAAAGAGAAATCATTGCAAGAGGATTATAATTTGCATTTGTTATTAAGTCTATTCCGGTAATATCAGCCTCATACTCTTGAGTACGGGACATTTTTAATATGCCTAAATTATGAGCAATCAGCGCACCTGTTTTGACTTGCGTTGTTGTATTTGATGAAGTAATCAAATGAGATATAATTGTTGAAATAATACTTTGCTTTGCTACGTGATTATTTAATATATGTCCCATTTCATGTGAAATAACCGCAGCTAATTCATCATCATTTTCCACAAAATTTAATAAACCTGTATATACGCAAATTTCATTGTTTCCGCTTGCAAATGCGTTAATATCGTCAGTTTCCATAACCGTAAATGTAACTTGAGTCGGTAAATTATTTTTTGTAAGTATATTATTTCCGATTTTTTGTACTCTTGTTAAGCCTGTTTCACTTGTCCATTTTGTTTCATCAGCAGCTTGCGCAATTGTACTTATAAAAACGGTAATAACCAATAAAATAAATATTTTTAATAATTTTTTCATAAATGCTCCAAACATTAAATCCTGATTATATTATATAATTTCGTAAAAAAAACACAAATGATGTATTTATTAAAATTCACATATCACGCTTTATTAAATTAACCGTAATTTTTAATTTCTTTTTTCCAAGAAAAATAGAAATATATTGCCAAAATAAAGTATACAAGCCACATTAAAACAATTGCAATTACGTCAGAGCCGTTTATAAATGCAATCAACCACATAATAAGTGATAACAAGTTAACTGTAACCCATATAAACCATTGTTCAATACACCTTTTTAATGTTAAAAATTGACCTATAATTGATAATCCGGTAGTAATTGAATCAATATAAGGATTTGATGCATTCATTGTTTTTAATATATAAAAGATTATACCGGTTAAAAATAAAGAAATAACCGAATACTTTATTCTGTCTGTTGTATTTAACTGAGTTTTTATAATTTCTCCCGAATTCTTTTTTAAATGTTTTCTCCAATTTATAATTCCTAAAATTTCCATCGGAGCAAAATATAGCCCGTAAAGCATTAAATTTCCGTAAAAACCGTTTTTATACGACAAATAGCAATAACAGGCAGTACCTAAAAAACCTATATAATAACAATAAATTTTGCCTTTTCCTGCTAATATTGTATATGTCATTCCGCAAATTGCAGAAATTAGTGCTATTTTATTATCTTTTGTGTAAACGGAAACAAAAATAACAAATAAAATTATCAAAGGGAAAAATATTCTTTCATACTTTCCAAGAGAGTTTATTTCTGTTTTAATATAGTCGGTAAGTTTCATAATTTAATTATAAAATAAACTTGCTGAAATAGGGATAATAATGAAAATCGGAAGTATAAAAAATAATGTTAATATGCCAAAATTTAAAAGTTTGGCAAATAATAAGCATGCTTTAATGTGTTTAGAACAAATATCCGATCACGGTGCAACATTTATAGCTGCAACTTCCGCTCTAATGGCAATAGGCGTAAAACCTGTTGCAATCGCTCTTACCCCTAAAGTTGAAAAAGAAAATAAAGAATATGCGGCAACAAACGCAATAGCTTCCGGATTAATAAAATTTGCAATGGTTGAAGCAATTGCATTGCCGATTGAAAACGGATTAAAAAAGATTAATGAGAACCCCGTTAAATATTTGTCTAATGATACAATTAACAATTTAAAAGGTACGGCAAAAAATATTGTTGACTCTCAAGATTATAAGACTTTAACTCATATTTTAAAACAACTTTCCGGAGTTATAACTTCCATACCAAAATCAAAACTTACGGTTATTTTAATTCCTATACTAATGAATTTAATTTTTAATAAAAAGAAAAAATCAAAAAAAGAAATTGACACATTTAACTATAATCAAACAAATAAACCGAAAATTTTTAATGAAATGAATTCCGATGTTTCTTTTAAAGGCGGCTTGGATGAAATAGCCGCAAAAGGTTTGAGTAAAGTTATTAATAACAAAAACATTCAAAATTTTATAAAGAACAACAATTTTAAAGATGCAAATATTGCAAAAAATATGTCAACAATAAGTGATTTGTTGGTTACGGGGTCTTTTGTATACAATACGGCAAAAAGTAAAAAAATAGAAAAAGAACGCAAAAAAGCATTATGTTTTAATAATTTAATTTCTATGGGAATTTTCTTGGTTTGCGGTCATACAGCCGATAATTTAATTCAAAAACTTACAAAGAAATCAATGCAAAAATTTGCCGAAGAAATTAAAAACGATCCTAATGCACACAAATATTTGGACGGTATAAATATTTTACGTTCAACATTAACATTTGCGGTAATTTATTATGCAATTTTACCGATTTTTTCAACATTTTTTGCGGAAAAAGCAGATAAATTAACGACAAAACAATAATTACTTTTATTGTCTTTTGTTTTTATCAACATCATTGTCTTTTAAATGTTCTTTAAAAACTGCAGCTAAAACTCTTCCGCCTAAATACATGCTTGTTCCTAAAACAATAAAAGCACCGACACCGCTTAAAAAAGATAATCCGATTGCACCTAAAAGAGAAGCTGCAATAAGCCCCACTTGAAATTTTAGAGCTTGATTTGCTTCAATTTTCGCTTCTAACCTTTTTATTTCTGTCGGATCAGGTTTTGTTTCTTTTACATAATAATCATTTTTCAAATTATTTGTTTCCGAGAAATTTGGAGCATGCTTTATAATGTTATCTTGAAATAATTTCGGACTAAGTGCTTCTAACTTGGCAATTTTACTTTTTACTTCAAATATATCACGGGTTAAACGAGTATCTAACATAACTCTATCCGTACTTCTTCTGTCTTGACCGCTTCTGCGTTCAAATGCGACGGGTATATTATTTTGTCTTCTGTCACCTATTGTTTTATATTGCGGATATAATCTCGATATGTTGTACATTTGTTTTTGTTCCTTTTGACTGTATTAAAAAACCAAAAAAAATTTTTT
Source organism: uncultured Muribaculaceae bacterium (assembly GCA_964527005.1). Taxonomy (GTDB): domain Bacteria; phylum Cyanobacteriota; class Vampirovibrionia; order Gastranaerophilales; family Gastranaerophilaceae; genus Avigastranaerophilus. The sequence continues at coordinate 20,945 of CAZGRH010000005.1, forward strand.
TGCCCTATATGTTATATTTCTTAAAATTTAATACTAAAAAGTAAAGTTTTTTTCTTTTTTACCGTTATATAAAATGTTATGGAGATAAGACAAAATATACCGTTAAATATAAATTCGGAAAATAATATAAAAGCAGCAAATAAAAATTTTGGTGCAAATATTTTAGATGAAAAAGAAAAAAAATTTTCTGAACTATCAAAAAATGATATTGTAGGATATTCACAAATAACGACAAATCCGCCGGTTTCTTATACTAAAATCGGACAAATTCCGATATTAGGAATGAACAATCCGGCAAGTGTTTTTAAATTATCTAACGGTCAAAGAGTTGTAATATTTCCCAAAAAAGGTCCTACTTATATAAGTACATCATTTAATGTCGGTTCTTTTAATGAACCTGATAATTTAAGAGGTATCAGCCATTTTATTGAACATAGTTTATTTAACGGAAGTAAAGGTTTAAAACCTAATGAATATGATGAAAAATTAACAAAATTAGGAGGATATACCAACGCTTTTACGAGTTATAACGAAACACAATATTATTTATCACTTCAATTATTAGAAGATAATTCTTTAGAAGAAGCAATTAAATTAAATGCGAATTTGACTCAGTTTCCTTCTTTTTTATCAGAACAAATTGAAAAAGAAAAAGGTGCGGTTACATCAGAGATAGATATGGTTGCTGATAATCCGTCAAATTTAGCATATACAACCATGTTAAAAAACATGTTTAATATAAAATCAACTTCTGCTGATTTATGTATAGGAACAAAAGATAATATTAATAAATTAACAAGAGAAACTGTTCTTGATTATTATAATACATGGTATACTCCCGATAACGCCGTAACAGTTATTACGGGTGATGTTGATGTTGATGAAACCATAAATTTGGTATCCAAGTATTATAACAAAAAGCTTGATTTAAATAACGTTCAAAAGCGCGGATTTATGTCTTTACATTCGATTAATAAACCGATAAGACAAGATATTAAACAAAAAACAAATCCTGAAACTATTGTTTCAATTGGTTTTCCGCACAAAGAAAATATCAAAGACACAGATGTTTATAAACTCTCTGTTCTTTTTGATTTTATTGCCGGTCCTGAATCTAAAATTTCTCAAAATTTGGATAAATACGGGATATGTCTTGATTTTATACAAGAAAATTTGTCTTCTGATTTAGCGGCGCAAGGTGCAACTACAACAACTTTTAGTATACCCGAAGAATATACGGAAGAAGTTATTAAAATAATATATGACGGAATTATTGATATTATAAACAATCCGCCTACTCAAGAACAAATTAATAATTGCATAAAATGTAAAATTAATGATTTAAAAGAAAACTGTCAATATTCGGCAGATATTAATTTAATACTTCAAGACATAATGAAACATGGAGATTTGAATTATTATAATGCAAAAATTCAGGCTATTAAGTCTTTAACACCACAAGATATTTCAAATTTAGCAAAAGAATATCTTGATTTAAATAAAATTTCAGTATGTGTTGCGCATCCTGACTCTGTTTCAAATGAAGAAATTATTCAAAATTATAATAAAGTAAACAACAAAAGCGTTTCATTCGGAAAACGTTTAAATGTAATTGAAAGCGTAAAAGAAGATACAAATAAAATTGAAGAATACAGATTGCTTAATAACATGGAACTGTCTGTTATTCCATTGAATAATTCGGCGAATAATCAATTAAATATTTCTTTAAATACTGATTATAATCCGAATTTATTATCTCCTATTTCTGATATTTTGTTTGAAATGATTAATCACGGGAATGCATTTAAGTCTAATTTAGAATTTGAAAAAGAGAAATCTTCTTTAAATTTAAATATGATTTTTATACCGTCAAACGGTGCAATTGATATTTTGGCGGATTTCCCGCAAGAAAATGTTTCTGCCGCCATAAATTTAATTAAAGAAACTTTAATGAATCCGAATTTTTCTCAAGATGAATTTGAACGTGCAAAAGAATTAACAAAAAATTCTTACAAATATGCGGAAAAATCACCGGAAACCAAAATAAAAAAAGAATTGATGCCGAATTTCCGTGAAACTGATTCAATTGAAGAACAAATTAAACAACTGGATAAATTAACATTAAAAGATGTAGTAATGTATTATAATAATTTGTTGTACAATTCTCAAGCAAATGCAGTATATAGCGGAAATATTTCACAAAATCCGTATGTAAAAAATTGCGTAATTAATTCTTTATCTTCAAACTTGCCCAAATTTAGAAATTTTATTCCCGATAAAGAAAAAAATATTCATGTTTATAAACCGAATTTACAAGAAAAAATTTTTACGGATACGGAAGAAAATTCTCAGGCTAAAGTTTTGCAATCATATCAGTATAAATATACGGGGAATATTAATGATGTTGCAAAAATTAGTTTGCTTGATCAAATATTGGGAGCAGGCGGTATGTCATCAAGGTTATTTGTTGATTTAAGAAAAGAACAAGAACTTGCGTATCACGTTGAATCTTCAACAAATAATGACTTTGACATAGGATATATGGATTTATATATTAATACATCTACAGAATCGGAAACCTCAGAACTTACGCCCGAAAATATAACAAAATCAATTAATGCATTTAAAAAGAATGTTGAACGGTTAAAAACGGAATATGTAACCGAAGAAGAACTTCAAATGATGAAGAATGTAATAAAATCAAAAATCTTATCGAATTTAGAAGGAAATGCATGTAAAACATTAAATGCAATTTTAAACAAAAAGACTTATTACGGAAAAGATTATACCGTAAAATTTTTGCAAGCAATTGATGATGTTACGGTTGAAGACATTAAAGCGACTGCTAATTATGTATTTGCAAATCCGCCTTTAATATCAATTGTTGCAAGTAAAAATACTTTAAATTCATTAAATTTAAATAATTAAATTTTGATTTTTGTCTAAAATAATTTGCCGAAAATGTATATGGTTTTAAATTGATTTAATTTTGTAAAAAATTTTATTTGTTGTTTAAAAAGTACTATACTGTAAAGTATAACAAGATTAATTGTTTTTTATTGCTGATTTAACGAGGATTAAAAATGGAAGAAAAAGATATATTATTTTATTTAAAAAAAGCTTTAGAACTAAATGCTTCGGATGT
>CAZGRH010000006.1:0-4966 GCA_964527005.1 uncultured Muribaculaceae bacterium
ACAACAGATTGTATAAACCGATTGCACACGCAAAAGGTGAGGGCGGAGTATCAGGTGAAGATTATCAAGCAGCTACAACTCCACCGTCAAATGATGCTTGGACATTCTCTAACATCAAATAAGCTTTTGTATTAAGTTTAATAAAAGTCCTAAAATCGAATATCGGTTTTGGGACTTTTTTCTTTTATAATTAATTTATGAAAAATAAACTAAGAATATTTGCAAAAGAAAAAAGAAAAAATATTGCTTCAGGTTTTTTAAATGAAAAAGTAATAAATAATTTAATAAACTCTGAAATGTATAAAAGTGCGAAAAATGTGTTATGTTATTATTCAAAAGAAGATGAAATATCAACGGTAAATTTGTTTTGTGATAAATCAAAAAATTGGTATCTGCCCAGAGTTAACGGTGATGACTTGTTGGTTTGTCCTTATGAAGAAAATAATTTGTTATTAAATAAATATAAAATTTTAGAACCGTGCAACAGTCCGATATCGGATTTGAGTATTATTGATTTTATAATTATTCCGGCTATATGTGCAGATAAATACGGATATAGGCTTGGTTACGGAAAAGGCTATTATGACAGATTTTTAAAAAAAGTAAATCATAATGTTGTAAAAGTAATATTAACATATTCGGAATTGTTGTTTGATACGGTTTTTCCCGAAAAATTCGATGAAAAGTGCGATTATACGGTTACAGAAAATTTTATAATAAAATCGTGTTAACTTCTTTTTGTTTATTGTAAAAAAACAGTTAAAATATTTGTTTCGCAGCCTTTTTTAGAGTAAAATTATAAATGTAGGTATTTATGAATTGGGGATTATATGGAATTTTTCAGAAATAACAGAAAAGTAATTATAGTGGCATTATCCGTATGTTTCTTATTGTGGACATTCGGGTCAATGTTTTTTCTTCTTTTGGGCTAATTTTTAAGGTTTGGAATGATAAAAAGAATAGTCGTTGTTTTTTTAATAGTAAGTTTTATGTCATCATGTTGTTTGATGGCAGAATCTTCTTTTGCTGCGACGACAAATGCCAATGCGCAAAAAGTTGAACAACAACGAAAAGAAGTAAGAGAAAAAATAAATAAACTTTCTCGTTTGGAACGTCAAGAAAATAATAAATTAACAAGAAATCAACAAAAATTAGAACAAAATCAAAGAAAATTAAAAAAATCACAAGAGTTATATACAAAAAAACAACAAAATATCTTTGAACTTCAAAAAGAATTAAATGATAATTTAGCGCATTATAACAAAAGACAAAAATCAACGGCAGACAGAATAAGATGTATATATAAATCAAAAAAATCAATAATATTTGATTTGTTAATTTCGACTTCAAGCGTAACGCAATTTATAGATAGAATTTATTATCAAAATTTAATAATTCAATCCGATAAAAAGAAGTTAAAAGCGTATAAAGATGAAGCCAAAAAAATAGCGAGATTAAAGTATTCTTTAGAATCAGAGAAACATGAATTGTCCGGTATTATTAATACAATCGACAAAGAAAATGATAATATAAAAGTAATTATCGGTCAAAACAAATCAATGATTGAAAAAATTCAAAAGGATAAAAGGGCTTTTGAACGTTCCGAAAGAGAATTAAGCAGACAATCCGACAGTTTAGGACACATGATATCCAAAACGACAAAACATAGCGGAGTTTCGGTAACGGGCGGATTTTTAGCTCCCGTAAACGGTCGTATTACTTCACCTTTCGGATATAGAATTCATCCGATATTCAAAACCAGAATTTTTCACTCGGGTATTGATATTGGTGTGCCGTACGGTACTCCGATAAAAGCGGCAAATGCAGGAAAAGTTATTTATTCAGGTTGGTACGGCGGGTATGGAAAAGTTGTTATTTTAGACCATGGTTCTTGTACCGGCGCACCGACAACCACATTGTATGCTCACATGTCGCAACAAAAAGTATCGGTCGGACAAAATGTTGCAAGAGGTCAAGTAATTGGATTGGTTGGTTCCACGGGATATTCTACCGGCCCTCATCTGCATTTTGAGGTTCGTATAAACGGAAAACCGCAAAATCCTAAAAAATATATATAAAGGTCAAAACATTGAAAAAACTTCAAATTAAAATATTTTATATAATGTTTTTGTTATTTGTATTCACAAATAATTCATTTGCCTATGATTATTATCCTGAAATCGGTTCTGATCCTTTTTATTCTAATTTAAATCCTTTATCGGTTGAAAAAGATGTTGAAATAAAAGAACATGAGTCTATTTTTAATAAAAAAGACAATGCGCAAAAATCTTCATTTTGGGAACGCTTTACAAAAAAAATTGATAAATATGATATGGAAAATGAAGATAAGGAGATTGTTCCCGATTCGGAAAATGAAGAAGCTTTGAATTCTAATGTTAAAAATGTATTGCCTGATGATGAACAGGTTGAAAAAGATGAAAAATTTATTCGTCCTAAAAAGAATTCTGATTTCGTGAAAGAACTTGAAAAAGAAGAGAGAGAAAAAGAAAAATTACAAACTCAAGTTAATGAACAAGAAAAAGTTTCTTTACGTGAGAGATTAAAATTTTGGAAAAAACAAGAAAAATCGCAATCTTCCGAACCGGAAATTCAAGATAATGATATAGAATTTACTGCGGATAATATGGAATATTTTCCCGAACGTTTTGAAATAGAGGCAATCGGCAATGCGAAAATTAATTTTAAAAAAGCAGGTACTATAATAACCGCTAATAAAATCATCTTTAATTATGACAGAAATATTTTAAGAGCAAAAGATAATGTAGTTTTAATTTCAAATGATTCTGTTACTGAGGGGGATTTTATTCGATTAGATTTAACAAAGCCCGACGGAATTTTAACAAATCCTTGTACAACAACCGAAAGTATTAAAATTAAAGCAAAAGAGGCTTATATTTATTCTGATAAAATAGAAGAATATGATGGCGTTGCAAAAGTATTAAAAAATGAAGTATTGCGATTTGGGGTTACATCTTTTGCTAACTACGTAGACCAAGGAAATGTGCTTTCTAAAAACACCAATAGAAACCAAATGGAAAAAGGTGTTTATGCAATGAAAGCAAGAACAATACATATAGATGCACGTGATGACCATGAAGTTATTACAGTAAAAAATGCTGATTTGTATTTAAAAAATAAAAAAATTGCAACAATTCCCTCGGCAAGAATAATATCAAATAAATCAAGAACAAATATTGAAACTAATTTACCTGAATTTGGCGGAACAAGTATGTTGGGTTCGTATTTCGGACCTGCGGTTGTATTAAATGTTCCTGGCGGTTCAACATTAAAATTGGCACCTCTTTTGACTTATGGTGACAGCGATTTGGGAATTGGCGCTATGGCAAGATTTCGTAATGCGCATAATATGACTGAAATCGCTTACGGTACTTCAAAAGATAATTTATTGATTAAAGGTCGTCAAAGAATTGCTCCCGGATTAGTATTTAATTATTCAAAATATATGAATTCAAGTGAATGGTTTTTAGGATTTAGACGTCCGAAATATGCAGCATCATTAGATTATACAAGAAATGATTATGTAAAAGATTTGGGTATAAATTTTTCACAAAGATTTTCTGCAGGTGCATTTGTTGACCAAGTAGCAGACGGACCGGAAAAAGAGTTTAGGGATGCTGAGGGCAGATTCAGATGGATGACTCAGTCATTTAAACCTTTTTATTCTTATAAAAATGAAGAATCAAATATTTCGGTAAATGCAGGGGTTGTCGCACAAACATCCGCAACCGTATATACAACAGGTGATGTTCACGGATTGTTTAGAATCGGACCTGCCTTGAATACTCAAATCGGTCGTTGGCAACAAAGTTTAATGTATTTTCAAACTGCAATTGCTGGACAATCTCCGTTTGAATTTGACAGATACAGGTACGGACGTTCAAATTTCCTTGTAATAGAAAGCTTTAAGTTGTCTAAATGGTTGACATTAGGATATCTTGCTTCCGTTGCAATGAATAAAGACGTATCAACTGATGATTCAATTCAAGAAAGCAGACTTTTAATCGCATTAGGTCCTGATTATGCAAAATTGACAATCGGTTATGATGCTTATCGTCATAATGCAATGTTTTTGTTATCAATGCTTGTAGGTACTGAAGATTCAGATATTGAATTTAAACGTACGGTTATTCAAAATCCGAATAAATTTGGAAAAGAAAATTCCAAAACGAAACCAAAGAAAAAGAATTACAAACAATATGTAAAAGAAGCAAAAAGAAATTTACCTGAATCTACATAATTCATCTTCTTTGTCAATTTTCCCGTCAAAATCGTTGTCAATTCCATCGGAACAAGAACCGATTGATTCAAACGATTCCGGATTAGGATCCGTGTGTAAATATTTGTCGGGTATTTTGTTCCATAAGTATAAAAATATTTTTTTAAGATATTGATTTACTTCTTTATCTTTGATTAATAACATATTTTCATCATTTTTATTTGCACCGTTTTTTGATAAATTCATAGAACCGATTACTGATATTTCATCGTCTATAATTAATGCTTTAATATGCATTTTTCCAGCATAATTTTCTGTTTTAACTTTTATTCCGTTTTCTCTTAATTTTTTGTGAATGGAATATTTGTTTTGTGCATTTGTTGCATCATTTATAATTTTAATGTCTATTCCACGATTATGTGCATTTATCAGTGAATTTTGAATTTCTTTACTCGTTATGAAAAATATCGGGATGTAAATTGATTTTTTTGAGTTGTTTATTAACGGAATTAAGTGTGAATTTATAATATCATCTTGCGGCGAAAAAAGAGGTTTTACCGTCGTAGAATTGTTTATTTTTATTGTTTTTGTGTCTGAGTGTTTTTTATTTGTATGGAAATTCCCCGTATACATTTGATTAAATTCATTTGTATAAATTTGTGCAACAGTCGGTGAATTTATTAAAACGGCTAAGTTTGCATTAAATTC
>CAZGRH010000006.1:5066-22990 GCA_964527005.1 uncultured Muribaculaceae bacterium
TTTATCAATGCGTTTATAATTTGCGGTTGTCCCTCTATTCCGTAAATTGCAAAATCTATGCTTTTTTCGGATGAGTCAATTTTTTCTTTAAGTGCTTTACATGCTAGTGACGAACAATTTTTTTGAGGAATAAATATTTTATTTAAGTCTAGAAAGTAAATTTTAATGTTTTCTTTTCTAAAAAAATTGTTAATCTTTTGTGCGTATATTGGTTTTTTATTTTCTTTTTCTTTTCTTTTGATAAAACAATATCCGCAAGGTTTTGCATTGTTGTTTAATTTATCTTTTTTTATAATAATTGAATTTTTACTTGATTTCCCATATTCGCAGTTTAGTAAATGATATTTTTGGCTTTTTGTATTATAAATTACGTAGTCGTTAGTGTTGACGGATTGCAAAAAATTATAAAATTTCTCTTTTTCATTTTCGTTGTTTTTGTAAAAGAATTTTGATTTGACAAGTAATTCTTCATAATCTTGATTTTTAAAAAAGATTTTATTTTTTTTAATTTTTACATAATTATTGTGAAGATAATTATTAGCTATTTGATTTGCAAAGTAATTTGCAAAAAATATTTTTTCTTCCGATAAATTTTTAAATAGCGTATCGTTTGAATAATCCGTATTATTATTAATATAATTGATTTGCATTAATTTTATTGTATTATTTTCATCTTCAACAAGGTCATTATTGAGGTCAATTTTGTATTCGATAGGTGAAATTATTTTTGTGACTTTGTGTAAATCTTCTTTTGTGAATATAAGATACGCAGAAATAAAAATTAAAATAAAAGTAATTGTAAAAAAAGATTTATTCATATTGATATTATACATAAAATATTGAAATTAATTGACCTGAAAAACTTTCTTTGATATAAATATAATGTACAGTTTTTATTTGAATTGTTCAATAAATCAAAGGAGAGGTGTCCGAGTGGTTTAAGGTGCAAACCTGGAACGTTTGTGTGGGGGCAACTCCACCGCGGGTTCGAATCCCGCCTTCTCCGATTTTTAGTTTGTTTTATTTAAAAAGCCGTTTTAATAGTTAAGGTCGTTGATATGAAATCGAGGGTAACAGAACTTGATATATTAAGAATTTTAGCTATGCTTGCCGTAATTTTGCTCCATGTTAGTTCGGGTATAGTACTTTCATCTTCACAACGTTCTCTTGATTTTATGATAGGTAATTTCTTTGATTCTGTATCAAGATTTGCCGTTCCGTTTTTTGTTATGATTTCAGGTTATTTTATGCTGAATGAAAACAAAACATTCGATTTAAATAAGCTTTCTAAAAAAATTTTAAAATTAGTTATCTTATTAGTTATATGGTCGGCATTTTATGCATTATTATATGACTTTAATTCTTTTTATACTGCATTTTTTTACGGAAATTTTCATTTATGGTATATGTACCTTTGTATAGGACTTTATTTGTTCACACCTGTTTTACGTTTATTCGTTAAAACGGAAAATCGAAAATTCGTATACTATTTAATTATATTAAGTTTAATTTTTGTATTTATCCCAAAATTTTTAGATTTATTTTTTGTACCAAAACTTATAAGTCGATTTTTTAACAAGTTTATGATATTTCAAAACATTGGTTATATTGCGTATTTCTTAATCGGTTGGAGCTTTTTAAATAACATCAAATATGCAAAAAAATATTTGCCTGTTTTTGCTATAATTTCGGGTCTTTCATTTTTGTTAATTTTTATGGGTTCACAATACATTTCTTCAAACTATTATTCGGCATATACAATATTTTATGATAATGAAGCATTACCTGTATTTGTTTATAGTGTTTCACTGTTTTATACTTTGTTTATTTTGGCAAATAAATATGTTAACAAGCTTAATGACAAAATAAAAACTTTTATCTGTAATTGTAGTCAATTAACGTTTGGAGTTTATCTTGTACATGCAAGTTTTTTGGAATTATATTCAAAATGTTTTTCGGTTGTATCAAATAAATTTTTGTACATACTGATTTGTTTTTTTGCAATTACTGTTTCTTCTTTTGCCTTAATATATATTTTATCTAAAATCAAATATGTAAATAAGCTAATAAAACTTTAAAATATAATCGTTTTAAATTATTGCACTAGTGGCGGAATATTTTGTTAATGAATAAAATATTTTTAGTTTATAATTTATGTTGCAAAGTATAGAATTGTTATCGGATATGAAATATGAACAAATTAGCAACAACTTTTAGAGCGTTTAAATATAGAAATTTCAGATTATTTTTCCCCGGACTTGCAATTAGCCAAATCGGAATTTGGATTCAAAATATAGCAATAAGTTGGATTGTATATGATATAACAAAATCTCCTTTAACAATGGGAACAGTAATGTTTTTTAATGCCATACCTCTTTTTTTGTTAACACCGTTTATGGGTGTTTTGGTTGATAAATACAACAGGCATAAATTGTTGTTTTTGGTACAGGTACTTTTTGCCGTGCAAGCACTTTTAATGACATTAATAACAATGAGTGAGCATGTTCAGTTGATAAATATTATTTTGTGCGGAATGTTTTTAAATTGTGTAGCCTCGCTAGATGCGCCTTTAAGACAATCCACATTCGTTTTATTGGTAGACGATAAACAAGATTTACAAAATGCAATTACACTAAACGCTTCAATGTTTAATATTGCACGATTTATTGGTCCTGCTATAGGTGGTTTGTTGATAGCATATACAAATATTACATTTTGCTTTTTTATAAATTTTTTGTGTATTTTACCAAACATTTTTCTTGTAAAAATGATGAAAATTGATGATAACAAAAGTACAAAAATAAAAAATGAAAATATATTTAACGGATTAAAAATCGGAATTAAATACGTATTTCATGAACCTCAAATTTTATTATTGCAAATTTATCTTGCGGTTTTTTGTTTGCTAATGTTGGCGTATCCGATTTTAATGCCGATTTACACGGTTGAAGTTTTGAAAAGTAATGCACATATATTAGGTTATATTATGAGTGCAGTTGGTGTCGGCTCTTTGATTGCATCGTTGATTCTTTCTTCCAAAACGACAATTAGTGGTATGAAAAAAATTTTATATCTTGGGTGTTTATCTATATGTTTAGCATATATTATTTTGGGCTTTGTTCATAATATATATTTAACTATAATTATTATGTTTTTTGCAGGCATAGGTTTAACTTGTGTAACATCTCCTCAAAATATTCTTTTACAAAATATCATAGATGAAGAAAAACGAGGAAGAGTAATGAGCATAAACACTTTGTGTTATATGGGTACAATTTCGTTAAGCAGTTATTTATGCGGAATTTTGGCTCATAATTTCGGAATAAAGGATACATTCATAATTTTAGGAATAATTATGTTAATAATCGGTAGTTTTTTAAGTTACATAATGTCAAAATTTAATTATGTTAAATAGTCTGTTAAGTAAATTATTTTTTGGTACTACAATAAGAACTTAGGCAATTTATGATTAACAAAACTTACAAATTTTGTTTTTGTAATGTCAAACAAATAAAACAATAAATTTGCAATTTATTATATAATATTTTGTGTAATAAAGTATTGTATTTAAGTAAAAAATATTAAACTTGACTATATGAAAGATGAAATAAATATAAAACGAATAATTGTTGCAGTAATAATTTCATTAGTATTTGCGTATTTTTTGGGTATATATGTAAATCCGTATAAATATGTTGATATAAACAAATTTAAGCAAACTTTTGATAAAATTCATCAATCACAATGTATAGCACCAAGCAGATTATATATAAATGCGTGGAGAAATGCTCAAATTAATTATATTGATTCTACAATGAATAATCAAAATTGGATAAGATGGCGCAACAGATACAACGGTAAAATCAAAACGATGGATGATGCTTATGTCGCAATAAATACAATGCTTGCAAGTTTAAATGATTCTTATACAACGTTTTTACAATCACAACAGTTTGAAAATCAACAATTAATTGCGAATTCAAAAGTTAAAGGAGTTGGAATTGTCTTTGAAAAATCAAAAGACGGGCTTATTGTTAATACTGTTTTGGAAAAATCTCCCGCTGCAGAAAAAAATATTGTTTCCGGCGATAAAATAAAAGAAATTAACGGAATAAAAGTTGATAATATCAGTATTGAAGATATAAAACAAATTATAAATAATGAAAATAATGAAATTGTAATCGAAATCCAACGTGGTGATAAAATAATAAAAAATGAATTGGAAAAAACTGAAATTCCGATAGATACAATGGAATATACAATAACAAATGATAATATCGGAATTATATTTTTGCCCACAATTATGGGGGAAAAAGCTATTGAAGATTTTGAAAATATATTAAAAGCTACAAATAATACAAAAGGTTTAATTATTGATTTAAGAAATAATCGAGGCGGAATTCTTGCAAATGCAATACAAATGGCAGATTTAATGATGTCCGACAAAAATATAATAAATATTGAGTCAAAAGAAAATATAAAATTTGAGTTTTTTGCAAATGATAATTCTGTTTTTAAAATTAAACCTTTAGTAATTTTAATTAATAATCAAACTGCTAGTGCGTCTGAAATTTTAGCCGGTACTCTTCAATGTAATTTAGACGCAATTCTGATTGGTGAAAAAAGTTATGGTAAAAACTCCATTCAATACGTGGTTCCAATGTCAAACGGAGCAGGCATTGTTATAACCTCTGAAAAATATATTTTTTCAAATGGGAATGATATTTTTCATAAAGGATTAACACCTGATATTGATACAACAAAAAAACATAACAACAATGAAGATGTTGATTTAATTGAAGCTCAAAAATTAATTAATGAGATAGTGGAAATTCAAAAATAAAATGTTATAATGATAATGCTCCGTGTGGGTATTTATTTTGTTCCTACATCTTGATTAATAGGGAAAGTTGACTCTAATAACATTGAAGTAAACCTGCCCCGTAGCAGGAAACGGATTTGTTAAGGCGCTTACCCACCTGTGGAGCTTTCACAGGTAACAAAATCGTACTTGCATGGGGCTTTTTGTGTATAATTTTTGAAATTACGGATTTTAAAATCACAAAAGAAAATTGTAAATAAAACAAATCGATAATATAATCTGAATAAAAAGGTAATATAAATGAGCACTACAAAAAAGACAGATACTGGATACAGAATATTAGAAGTATTAAAATTGTTGTTGGAGTGCAATATGACTAAGGGAGAAATAATTTCCAAATTAAGTGATAAAGACGGAATGGAATGCGTATATACGCCTGAAGCATTTATAAAATATTTTAATACTTATGAACGTTTGGGCTTAAAAGTTGAGAGAAATCGTAAAGATTATACGATTGTGAATTCTTTGGTATCCATAGATGTTACGGAAGAAGAAAAAACAGTATTTTTGGAAATGTTGAAGAATAAAAGGATATTGTTAACACCAAGTGAAGAAGAAAAACTTAAAAATGTATGTATAAAATTAGCTAAATATACAAACGGAAAAATTACAAAAGAAGAGATAGAAGAAATTTATCGGGAAAAAGAAAAGTATTTTGATGAACAACAAGGAACGAATATTGAAATAATAAGAAAAATGACAGATGAAAAATTTCTGACGAAATTAGAATATGAAAATTCAAAAGGACAAATTGAAACATTAAACGTAGAACTAAAATCATTGCAAGAAAAAGACGGTGAAGTAATTGTCGGATTTTATATACCGACAAAAGGCAGAAATAAAAAATTAAAACTGAGGGCAATAAAATCTTTAACACAATTACCCAAAAAAGCAGGGGAAAATAATTATATCTTAGGGGTAAGTTTTGAATTATACGGCAGATTAGCACATTTATATAAATTAAAAAAATCGGAAAAAGTTACGGGATTTTCTGACGGAAAAATAACAGTAATAAATTATGAAGAAGACCGAGAAATTTTATTAAAAAGATTATTAAGATACGGAAATAGTTGTAAAATAATATCTCCTAAAGAAATGCAAGATGATTTAATGAATTTGACGGAAAAAATGTTGGCAAATTACGATTAATAATATATTCTGTTTTTATACTTTTACTTAACTTTATTTTCTATTTTAGCTATAATTTAGCGTATAGGATAAATCATGTTAAAAATTAAAATTTTAATTCTTTTTATATTTTTATTAACAGTACAAAATAATCTTGCATTCGCTACAGATTCTTCAACTATTGTACGTGTCGGCATTAGCAATTCTAATTTTCAAACTTATTTGTTTGATAAAACAGAATTCGATAATGCAAGTGATTTAACGGTAATAGATGCACAAACGGGTTATTTGGCTCCTGTTTCTTATAATTCAAAAAAAATTAAAATTACTTCAGAAAATAATTTGTTCAGAATTTTCATTGATGATACATTGGTTGCAAAAAATTTAACAGGACCAATTCTTATTTCTTCAAAAGAAGAAAATGGTATTCGGATTTCAGGGCTTAAAAGAAAAGGTGTTCAAGCTGCTTATCACGGATATATAGAACTTGTAAGAAACAGTAAAAATAATCAAATGTTTTCTATTGTCAATGTTTTAAATTTAAAAGATTATTTAAAAGGTGTCGTTCCTAACGAAATGCCTGTTAAATTCGGTTTGGAAGCATTAAAAGCACAAACAATAGCTGCAAGAAATTATGCTATTACTCCAAGATTAAAAGCTTTTAAAGAATTTGATTTGTGTGATTCAGTGGCTTGTCAGGTTTATTTCGGTGCAAATACCGAAAATCCGTTATCAAATCAAGCAATTGAAGAAACAAACGGAATTATAGCAATTGATAATAAAGATGAACCGATACTTGCTTTGTACAGTTCTACGGCAGGCGGTTATACCGGAAGTTATGAATTTGCATTTTCAAATCCCGAAACAAAACAATTCCCGTCAAAACATATTCATTATCTCGTTGAAACTCCGGATAATAAAGATTTTAAACATTTAGATAAAGAAGAAACCGCAGCGGAGTTTTTTAAATCTTCACCTGAAGCTTTTGATAATCAATCACCATATTATCGTTGGACAAAAGAAATTTCAAATTCGGAACTTGAGAATGTACTTGCGAAAACGCTGGTTGCGCAATCAAAAACAGGTTTCGTTTCGCCGCAGTTATTAAATGAAAGTGATTTCGGTAAACTTTTGGATATTAAAGTTAAAGAAAGAAGTAAATCGGGGAAAATTGTTAAAATTGACATTTTAACCGAAAATCAAAATTATTCTGTGTCAAAAGAACTTGTAATAAGAAGATGTTTCCAAATAAACGGAATTTCTTTGCCGAGTGCAAATTTTGTTGTTGAAAAATCACGGGATGAAAATCCAAAATATACTTTTTATGGTGCAGGGTTCGGACACGGAGTAGGACTTAGCCAGTGGGGTGCAGGCAAAATGGCTTCATTGGGTTATTCTTATGATGAAATTTTACAACATTATTATAACGGTATTCAATTAACAACCATGCCTGTAAAAATTTATCCGAACGAAAAAAGAACAATTGATTTTTTTAAACAAAATAGAATGAAATGTGAACTTATTATCAATCGAATTAAAAAAATTGAAGATAATGAATATGAACAAATTACTGAACAAGAGGAACAAGAGTTTAATAATGATTTTCAAAATTCGGAAAATGAAACTAAAAATATTTGCCGATTTGAAGAAATAAAAATAACAATTAATAACAGAATATTGATTGAAAAATTAAACAGAAATAAAACAGTAATTAATATAAGCAAATATTTAAATAAAGGTGAAAATAAAATTACTTATGAATTGATAAATTGTGAAAAAGATTGTGATAATTATGTTGAAGCGAGAATAAAAGTAAAAGAGGCAGACAATGGCTAAAGAGAATTCTCTTTTAAAAGCGGCATGGTTAATCGCATTTGTTACTATAATTTCAAAATTTGTAGGATTTTTAAGAGATATATGCATAGCAAAATATTATGGAGCAGGACTTATATCGGATGCTTATTTTTATGCATATCAAATTCCATCATTAGCAATAATATTAATGGGCGGAGTAGGCGGACCGTTTCATAGTGCGACAGTTAGTGTATTTGCGAAATTAGTTAATCCGCAAGATAAATATCCGACCGAAAAAGTCAATAAACTTTTTAACACTTTTTTAACTGCATCATTTTTGTTTTTCGCAATTTTATCAATATTGATTTTTATATTTGCAGAACCTATATTAAATTTTATAATTCATTCAAATAATTCAGAACTTGTAAATATAGCAACAATTCATTTAAAGATTATGACTCCTGTTATTTTAATAGGCGGTATCATCGGAATTTATTACGGTCTTTTAATTACTTACAGAAACTTTTTACTTCCTAATATTTCGCCTGTTTTAATGAGTTTGTGCATAATATCGGTTATTGTGTTAACAAACGGTGATAATTTCGGGATTTCACTTGCTATTGCCACAACTATCGGTGCATTAATTCAATTTATAGTTCAAGCACCTGCGGTAAAAAAATTAGGTTTTAAAATCAAACCGAATTTTAATATAAAAAATAATCCTGAATTTAAAAACCTTGTAGAATTAGTATTTCCTGCCGCACTAAGTTCAACAATCGGTCAAATTTATGTGTATGTTGATATGTTTTTTGCTTCACAATTAAAAGAGGGAGCTTGGACTGCAATCGGATATGCAAACAGAGTATTTCAATTTCCCGTTGGGATTTTAGTCACGGCTTTTTTGGTTCCGTTGTTTCCGATTTTCGCCAAACTTGTCAGTGAAGAAAAATATGATGACATAAAATATTATTTTCATAAAGGTGTAGGTTTATTAAATTTTATAGCAATACCTATAATGTTTGGAATTATAATGCTTGCTTATGATGCTGTTCAACTTATATTCCAAAGAGGAGCTTTTGATTCAAATGCAACATTTATGGTAGCTCAAGCATTAATATTTCTTTCTTTTGCAATTATTCCGTATGTTTTTAGAGATTCAATTACCAGAATTTTTTATTCGTTTAATGATTCTAAAACTCCGTTTTTAGTTGCATTTTCTTCTATAATTGTAAAATTTATTTTAAATTTCTTGTTCATTAAAAAATTAGGAATTGCGGCTATTACGCTTTCAACTTCGCTTGTAACGTTAATCAATGCAATATTGTTGGGTTGTATACTTTTAAAACGTATAAATCTTGATTATAAAATATATTTTAAAAATTTATTTAAAATGATATTAGCAGCAGTTTGTGCTTTTTCAATAAGTTTTATTGTGTATAAAATGTGGACTTTGACTAATCCGACATGGATAATGCTTGCGACGAGAACATTTTTCATATTTATATTGAGCATGGTAATTTATATTATGTTTGCAGTTTTATTTAAAATAGAATTTGTAGGTGAGTTAATTGAAAGAATTAAAAACTATTTTAAACGAAAATTCATTCGTTGAAAAATTAAATAAAGAATTAAAGCAAGGCGGGGTTATTGCTTTTGTTACAGATACTGTATGGGGATTGGGTTGTTTGCCTGAATGTGAAAAAGCAATTGAAAGAATATATGAAATAAAAGGAAGAGATAAAACGAAACCGTTGATTTTAATGTCTGATAAAACAGATAATTTAATCCCTTATGTTAAAGAAATTTCTCCAATTGCAAAAAATTTGATAAATCAATATTTTCCGGGGGCATTAACTTTAATTTTTGAAAAATCGGATAAAACACCCTATTCCGTAACTTCAAATAAAGAAACAGTGGGAATAAGAGTTCCTGATAACGAATTTTTCAAACAATTATGTTCTGTAATAAAAGGTGGCGTGCTTGCTACAACAAGCGCAAATTTATCAAATGAACCATCTTCAAAAAGCTATGAAGAAGCAAAATCATCAGTAGGTAATCTTGTTGATTTTGTTTTCGAAGATTACGGTTATATCTGCAAAGGAAAAGAATCAACGGTTGCGCTTGTTTGTGACAATGAAATTAAAATATTAAGACAAGGGTCAATTATTATTAATTAGTTTCCGGCAAATATTTAATAAAACGAGCAAAAAATAAAGGAATAAATGATACAATCAGAAGAATTGCCATTATTCCAGTTTTTTCCGCAAGTATACTGATTAACGGAAGAATTAAACCTATAACTCCCCAACTGAAACCGCCAATAAATCCTGAGATCATGCTTTTAAATTCAGGCATTAATTTTTGTGCTAATGACATATTAACAGGAACGGCAAGAAAACTAAAAAATCCTATTAATATAAAAGAAATCAATCCGATTAGATTTTGTCCGTTACTTAAATAAAAAATTATTCCTAACGGTGCAATTGTGAGTAATGATAAATAAAATACATTTTTTATTCCGATAAATCGCTCTAAAACAGGACTTAAAATAACTGCAATTGCACCAAACAACATAAATATAAATAAATTTATTCCGATTGATGAAACGCTATATCCTGTTGACTTCCAATAAAACGGTAACATTATTTGAAAAACTGACACTACAAAAGACTTAACAATTGAAGCAAAAACCAAAACAGCAACCGGTTTATTTGTAAAAATTTTTTTAATTGCTAATTTTAAAGATACTTTTGGTTTTTCAATATCAAAACTGTTTAATTTTGGTGTATATTTTAAAAGAAGAAAAGCGGTAATTATTCCGACAAAGCAAGCATAAGGCAGTTTTTCCAATCCCCATATTTGTGTAATGCCTGAAGATATTGCAGGTCCCAAAGCGAAGCCGAATGTACCAAAAGCAATAAATATACTTATATCTTTGCTTTCGCAATTAAGATGTGAGCATTTTGAAACAATTCCCGTAGCTTGCGGGTGAAAAAATGCAACTCCCAATTGTCCTAATAATAAACATATAATTAAAGTGAAGATGTTATGCGCAATTCCTATAAAAGATAAAAATACCGAAGCAAAAATCATTCCCCAAAAAATAAAAAAACGTTTTTTCCATTTGTCTGCAATATAACCGAAAAATGGTTGTGACAGGGAAGAAGTTAAATTGGAAATTGATATTAATGCGGTAGCCATAGCCATTGAAATACCGATTTTTGTCGCTATAAACGGCATAATCGGATTTAAAAAACCCGAATATGCATCTGTGATAAAATGTCCTATTGTTTGTATTTTTAATGTTTTTTTATTATCCATTTTAGAATTTTTTATGTGTTATACCTGTTGTAATCATTGCAATATTATATTTATCCGCATTTTTAAAAATTTCATCATTACAAAGAGCATTGCCGGATTGAATTATTCCCGAAATCCTACCTTGGGCTGCAACATGAATATTATTAATGCTTTCAATACTTCCGTCAATTGCTGCTATTGCATCTTTTGAACCGTCACACGCATTATTTAATGCAATTTCAAAAGCTTCAATATAATTTGTTTGACCTTGTGCGATACCGATTGTTTTAAAATCTTTTGAAACAACCACCGCACAAGATTTTATATGTTTTACAATTTTCCATGCAAAAATCATATCTTCTATCATTTCAACGGTAGGTTTATTATTTTTTGTAACTACATTAAAATTATCTTTATTTAAATCTGCAAAATCAGGTGTTTGAATTAGTGTTCCAAACGGAGTAACTTTAATATCCTGCGTTTTGTATTTTTTATATTCATTTAACGGAGTATTTAATTTAATAACTTTTATTGGTTTGTTTTCTAATATTAATAAAGCTTTTGGAGTATAATCCGGAGCAATAATAACATCTAAATTCATTTCAACGAATTGTTTCGCCAATGCTTCGTTTATAACTTGAGAAAATCCGACACAAGAGCCAACAACTCCCAATGGATTGCAATCTATTGCTTTTTGCCAAGAATCTGCGATGCTTTGTCCTAATGCAGCCGCACATAACGAGGAATTTTTGATTATAACGCAGGCATTTACATCAAAAAATTCACTTAAAATATTACAACATTGAGTTAAATCAATAATATTGTTGAATGAAAGTTCTTTATTAAACATTACATCGTAATCAACGGGTTCCATAAACGTATATAATTCCGCATTTTGATGAGCGTTCTCACCTTGTTTAAAAACCTTTTCCTGTTTTAATAACAACGAATAAACATTATTTGAATCTAATTGTCTTTCCATTTTTTCTCCAATTATTTTTTGCCAAGTTCGTTAGCTTTTTTTGCCGTCATATTTATAGTATCAAAAAGAACATCGGAAATCTTATTTTCTTTTAATATTTCGTTACCTACCGCAGTACAACCGCCGGGAGTTGTAACGTTAATTATTAATTGTTCGGGCGTAATACCGCTGTTTAAAATCATTTTGGAAGCACCTAATGCGGTTTGCGCAGATAATTTTAAACAAGTATTGTAATCTAATCCCAAATTTTCACCTGCTTTTGCAATTTCATTAATAATATAATAATAAAAAGCTGGACCGCTACCTGATATAGCAGTAATTATATCTATATATTTTTCTTCTGACTCAATAACATTACCGACATTCTTAAAAATATCCAACGCAATTTTTACGTGTTCTTCTGTTGCATAATTCCCTTTGCATATAGCACTCATGCCTTCATTTACCAATGCGGGAGTATTCGGCATAATACGTACAACACTTACTTTCCCTAAAATGTTTTCTATAGTATTAATTGAAATCCCTGCTGCTATAGAAAAAATAACATGCTCACTTGTGATATAATCTTTAATTTCATTTAAAACTTCACATAAAACAAACGGTTTTACCGCTAATAATATTATTTTTGCATTTTTAACAACTTCTTTATTCTCGTCAAAACAACAAACACCATAATTATTTTTTAAAGAAGTTAATGTATCTTGATTTTTATCTGAAACAAAAATGTTTGAGTTTTTTGCCCAGTTAGAATTAATAATTCCTTTCATAATGGCATTTGCCATTTTTCCGCCGCCAATAAATCCTATTTTGTTCATATTATTTAACCTTTATCCTAACGTGATTGACTTTATTTCATGTCTTTTCTATTATGATATAATAAAAATGAAATATGCAAGGAGAAAAATAAAATGAGACGTACGCTTGAAGGAACAAAAAGAAAAAGACAAAATGTTAGCGGTTTCAGAGCTCGTATGGCAACCCCCGGCGGCAGAGAAGTTTTAAACAGAAGAAGAGCTAAAGGCCGTCATCAATTAGCTATTACTGCTAAAGAAAGAGCATAACAAATATATTTCAATCAATTTGATTGATATTGTAAATATGATAAAAAGGGTTGTTTATTCAACCCTTTTTGTTTAAACTTTTAATATGTGTATGTAAAATTAATTATTCTTTCTTATTTTTAGGTAAACATGCTTCAAAAAAAATATAGGTTGCGAAAACATTCAGCTATAATGGCTACATATAAAATTAATAATTTTATTGCAGATAAAAATATCTGTATTTACTTCGGCAAACAGAAAAAAGATGAAAATATCCCTGTAAAAATTGCGTTTATTGTAAGTAAAAAAGTGCATAAACGTGCGGTTGTAAGAAATTATTTAAAACGTATTATGCGTGAAAATTTTAGGCAAATTTTAAAAAACTCCGAATATGATTATATCAATAATCATTTATCGATACTTTGTATTGCCAAAAAACAGGCAGTTAATTCAAATTTTCACGATATAAAAGCTTCAATCTTTTCATTACTTGATAAAAAACGAAACGATATATTATAAAACGCAAAAATCCATATTGGTTATATATTTGATATATACTTTTATTGTTTATTTTGTAATATTTCTTAATAATTAACATCTGTTTTAGCAATTTTTGATTGAGAAAATTTTTTATATATATACGAGAGTAAAAAAGAAAGAGGATTATATGTCATACGCAATTTTTTCTCAACAAAAAGTATTTCTTACTTCAAGATTGAACAGTACAAATGTTCAACAAATGCAAAGACAAAACGAACAATCTTCTATGGCAACTAATACAACAAATTTACAACAAGAATTATCAAGCTTACAAGTTGCACAATCTTCAGAATTATCTGATTTATATAAAGACTTGGCTGATGCAGGAAATGAAACTCAAAGAGCTTCAATCAATGCAGAAATTAAAGCATTGGAACTTAGTTTTACGGCAGAAGAAGACCAAATCAACAGAAAAATAACTCAAACATCAACAAAAGAAAATGCAATTGAATTACAAGTTAAATCATTGGATACACAAGTATCAGCTTTAACTAAACAATTAGATGCGGTAAAAGAAGCTGAAAGTTCTGCAATGGACAGAGCAACACCGAAATATACCGCATAACGCTAAAAAGAAAAAATTGTAAACTTTCTAATTCTCGTAAAAAAGAAGATGAAACAATGGTTTCATCTTCTTTTTTTATACGAAATCAATTATTATTGTGCCATTGCTTTTCTTACTTCTTTTTTGTAAATTTCAACATTTGGTTGAAGAACTTCAGGAAAAGCAACATCATTTGCGGTAATATCACCGTCAATTTGTCTTAAAATATTTCCTGTAAATAAAGTTTCGAAATGTTTAAATTCAATAAATTTAGCTAAAGTTGTTAATGATAAGTCTTTTAATTCAACTACAGAAACAGGGTGCATATTTGAATAAGCAGCGATTACACCTGTTAAAACTGCATTTGTAACTTTTTCTTGCGGAGTTACATATACAAAAGTAAAGAAAGAATCTGTATTGGCATTGTCCAAATCAGCTTCCGCATTATAGTGTAAATATCCGGGACCGATATTTGTATCTGTAGAAATTCTTGCTTTTAAAGATTCATTTTTTAATTGTTTTTCCCATAAAGTAGTACCGGAAAATGCATCACCGAAATATTCAACAAAATGTTTTTGTTTGCCTTCTAAACGGGATTGAACATTGAATAAAGCTTGTTGCATAGCAATATTTTCGTTTATATTTGGATTTAAAAATGCTTTTTGAGCAGCCAAAGACGCATTTAGCATTGCTATTACTTCATTTTTAGGAATTCCGACATAAGCTAAAGTAAAAATAGTAGCATCGTCAAAAATAGAGAAACGACCGCCGACATCGTCATGAACAAGTCCTGATAATTTCATTTCGCCTGCAATAACTTTTTTTCTTAAATTACTTTTTTCGGAAGAAATATCGGTCATTGCAATAAATCTGTCAGAAACATCATCTTTTTCAAGGTATTCTTGCA
Organism: uncultured Muribaculaceae bacterium; assembly: GCA_964527005.1. Lineage (GTDB taxonomy): Bacteria > Cyanobacteriota > Vampirovibrionia > Gastranaerophilales > Gastranaerophilaceae > Avigastranaerophilus. Next base: position 20,184 of record CAZGRH010000006.1, read on the forward strand.
TAACTTTTTTTGCATTTTCGTAAGCAACTGTTGTTTCAATAGTGCCGCCTGATTTTGATACAACTAAAAATTGAGTTTTAGATAAATCAAGTGTATTAATAAATCTTCTGAAACTTTCAGAATCAACTGAAGAGAAGAAATGAACATTAGCTTCTTTTCCAATCATTCTTATTAATGATTCTGTTGTATGTCTTGAACCGCCGATACCTAATATCGCCAAATCCGTATATTTATTATCTCTTGCTTTTTCTGCCAATTCATATAAAGCATCAATATTGTTTAATTGATTTTGAGGCAAAACACCAATCCAGTTTAAAAATTGACCTTGTTTTCCTGCTTTTGATTTTATTGATTCTATTGCTTGAACAGCATTATTTTCATATTTCGAAAATGAAGAAGAATCAACTTTTAAAGTTACATCAGCTAAAATAGTTTCTGTCATTTTAAATATCCTCTTTTTTGTTCTTTTACACGAATATTATCTAATGAATGAAAAATAATTTCAACAGATACGAAATTAAATATATTTTATGGTATTCCTTTAATTTTGCTCATAATTTTTATGTTCAAAATAATAGAAATGAGAGAAAGGCCAAAAAAGAACTTTTGCTCTGCCTATAAAACGGTCTTTTTTTAATATACCCCAATATCTTGAATCGGCGCTATGTCCTCGATTATCACCCATCATAAAATATTCGTCATTTTTAAGAGTTATCGGGCCGCAAATCATATTTTCATTACAAATCGGATATTCAAATCTGTCCATTATATATGGTTCTTCAAGAGGAATATCGTTAATTAAAACATCGGTAGAACCGTCAAAATTTCTTATTATTTCCAGCTTATCCCCCGGAACGCCTATAACCCTTTTAATAAAAGCTATATCATTGCAGAAAAATCCTGTAAGGCGTTTAAACAAAGAAATCGGGTCATATTTTAATTGAGTTTCCGGCGGATAAAAAATCATTACATCTCCTCGTTTCGGAGAAGAATAAAATCTTGATAATCTTTCAACAAAAACCCTATCACCTTCTACCAGTGTAGGTTTCATTGAAGCGGAAGGAATCCAGCGAACCTCACAAAAAAAGAATCTGATTATAATTAATGCTACAATAACGAATACAATTGTGTCTACAGTTTCTTTTACAAATTCTTTATTCATTAATATTTACCTTATATAAATTTTCAGTTAAATTCAAAATTTCTTTTTTATAACAATTATCTTCAATAAAACCAATTGAATCAATAGCCTTATGGCAATATTTTGCAATTATTTCAATTGTTTTTGTCAAAACTTTTGGATTATTGTGTATTAATGTAGTTATTTCTTCTTTTTTTAACATATTTAAATCAATATTTTCATTTTGCAAAAGAATTACGGGAGCGGTATAAATTCCGTTAAAAATATCACTATTGACGGGTTTAGATTTATCCGTACTTAAAATATTCATCAAATCATCTTTTATTTGAAATGCAATGCCGAAATTTTTTGCAAATTCTTGTATATTTTTAATTTCTTTTATTTGAAGTAATTCACATAGCGATGATAAGGCAGCAATATATAATTCTGCTGTTTTGTTTTGCGATTTTTCGATATATTCTGATATTGCAGGCACTTTATTTATGGCAAAATGTTGATTTATTTCACCTTCGCACATTTTTGTCAATGAAGTCGAAAAATAATTAAAACATTTAAAATTTTCACACTTTGCCAAAAATTTCATTGCAATGGATAATAATAAATCGCCTGAAAGAACGCTTAAATTGTTTCCGAATTTTTTATTAAAAGATAAATTTCCTCTTCTAAAATCTGCATTATCAATAACATCATCGTGTATTAAAGTGGCATTGTGAATTAATTCTGCAGCGCATGCAAGATTATATAATTTTTCATCAATATTTTTATTTAATGCTTTTGCGAAAAGAAAAATTAATTTTGGTCTTAGTCTTTTTGATTTTGCGAAATTAAAATCAAAAATATCTTGTGATATTTGATTTTGTTGATTAAATAATTCTTTTGATAAAATATCATTAAATTTATCTGTTTCTTGCTTAATTATTTCCAAAATGTAAAACCTTTTTTATAATTTTAATATAAATAGCAAAATAAATCATGTTCATGTTTTAAGATATTGGAAAGCGGTAATTTATGAATATATTAACAGAATTTAATCAAAGACAAATTATGCAACCAATGACAAATGTTGCCAAAGAAAATGGAGTGGACAATTATTCAAAATTGCCTCCGAAAACAGACAGTGCGGAATTTTCTGCAAAAAAATCAGAATACACTTATAAACCTGATTTTTTGGATAAATTAAGTGAAAAAGTTGTAAATAAACGAGATTTAAATGATATGGTAACAGTTCCGAGGTCTGTATTTAAGGGGTATTTGTGTTTTGTTTTAGGCACAACCGTAAATTCGCTTGCAAATATAATTTTTAAATCTCCAAAAACTTTAAAAGCTGCAAAAGCGTTTAATGTATTAGGTTCATTAATTTCTTTCTACGGTACATTTAATTTCGTTAAACCTTTTTTGATAAAAGATAAAAAATAAAAAAAATACTTGAATTTAAAAATTGTGCATGTATAATAAATACATACTCAATTTGCGGGAGTAATTCAGTGGTAGAATGCTTCCTTGCCAAGGAAGATGTCGCGAGTTCGAGCCTCGTCTCCCGCTCCATAATTAACAGATAGCAAATTAACAGATAATTTAACAAAGAAGTAAGTTTTACGCTTGCTTCTTTGTTTTTGTAAGAAAAGTTCAAACTCGGTATTTTTAAGATTGTTTGTTTTCCTTTTAC
>CAZGRH010000007.1:0-2443 GCA_964527005.1 uncultured Muribaculaceae bacterium
TATTATCATGCAAGTTCCGGCGGCAAAACGAAAGTTTGGAATTCCGCAAGCAGTTTTTTACACTCTGTTCCGTCTTTTGATGAAGGTACAAAAAAGAACGGTCACGGTGTCGGAATGAGCCAATATGGTGCTAACAATCTTGCGGCTCAAGGCTATAATGCTTACCAAATATTAAATTATTTTTATAAAAATTTCAAATTTGCAAAACTTAGTGATAATTGGGATTTATAAATTTTTTAAATCATTCGGAATATATTTTGTCCAATCTTTTTCCAGTTTGTCTATAAATTTATGAGCATCCAAAACATCATCGTACGAAATAGGCAAAGGACAGTCTTTGATTTCCAAATTAGTTTCATCAGGTTTTATAAAGCCATCTCCTGCGCCTAAAAATGCAATTCCGAAATTTTTTCCGCAAGCAGGACAAACTATTTGAAGCACCATTAAATTTTGCTCTTCTCTTCTGATAATAATTGAATTTTCATCGAAATCATGTTTACAATAACTGCAACATAAGCCCGATAATAATTTTTTAATATTTTCTTTTTCCATATTTACCTCAATATTATACAAAAATGTTTAAAAATTTAAAATGTTGGGTACTTAACTAGTGTGCGTTACATAAATAAAGGAATTGAGTTATGGATGGTATTTGCTTAGTTTTATTCGGGTTTTTGATGTACTTATTACTTATTGCGTTGCCTTCAAATTTCGAAAAAGGTGCTGCTCATTAATGGTACGAACAAAGAATTCAGCAAAAAACACGGACAAGTGCCGTGTTTTTTGTTATAAATACTTCCACGCTACTCTTTAAGAATATAGACTTAATTTTATTAAATAAGTTCCTTATTTTTCTTCCCAAACAGTTGCGTCTTTTGAATCTTTTAAAACAATAGAAATCTCATCGAACAAATTTCTTACTTTATCAGCAATTGCCCAATTTTTTTCTTTTCTTGCATTATTTCTGTACTCAATAATTTTGTCCATTAATGCATATCCGTAAAGACTTTTATCATCTGTTGTTAAAAAATCCATTTCGTTAATAATTGAATTTAATTTTGTTTGCAATTCATTTTCTGACATTTTTTCTTTTTCAATGTTAAAACCTAATACATCGGTTAATGTAATCAATAAAGCTGCATATTTTTTAGCTTCTGTTTCATTTTTATCCGCTACGGCTTTATTTGCATTTGAAACACAATCAAAAATGACCGCTAATGCTTTTGATGTATTTAAATCATTATCCATTGCTTCTTTAAAAGCTTTTATTTCTTCTGTATCAGAAATATCAATTAAAACATCTTTTCCTGCAAATTTAACAACTGAATTTGCGGCAGTTTGTATTCTTTTCCAACCCGCTTTTGCTCCGTCAAGTGCAATATCATTAAATTCAACAGGCATTCTGTAATGATTTGTCAAAATAAATAATCTTAAAGTATTTGCATCATAATTTTTTAACAAATCATCAATTGTAATAAAATTCTTTAAAGATTTAGACATTTTTTCTTTGTTAATTGTAACGAAACCGTTATGTAACCAATAATTTACAAATTTACATCCGTTTGCACATTCGGACTGCGCAATTTCATTTTCGTGATGCGGAAATATTAAATCTGCACCACCGGCATGAATGTCAATTTGTTTTGCTAAATGTTTGCGACTCATTGCGCTGCATTCGATATGCCATCCGGGGCGACCTTTTCCCCAAGGACTCGGATATCCGAACTCTTCATCTTTTTTCCATAGCGCAAAATCCAATACATCTTCTTTTTTGGAAGATGCTTCCACTCTTGCACCGGCAATTAAATCATCAATCGGTTGTTTACTTAGTTTTCCGTAATCTTTAAATTTTTTAACTCTAAAATAAACATCACCATCAATAACATAAGCATAATCGTTATTTATTAAATCTTTTATAATTGAAATCATTTCTCCCAATGTTTTTGTTGCTAACGGTTCAATATCGGGTTTTAATACATTCAATTTTTTCATGGAGTCTGCAAAAATTTCATAATAACGTTTTGAAATAACTTCGGCAGTCGTATTTTCATTTTTTGCTTTTTTTAATATTTTGTCATCTACATCTGTCACATTTCTGCAATATTTAACATCGTAGCCTGAAAATTTTAAATACCTGTACAACATGTCCCAAGTGATATAACATCTGGCATGTCCTAAGTGCGGATAATCGTAAACCGTCGGTCCGCATACATACATCGTAACTTTATTTCCGTCAATAGGAACAAATGTTTCAAGTTGATTAGAGAATGTATTATGTAATTTCATAATAAAAATCCTTTTTTGCTTCAATACTTATAATAAAAATATCTTACTACAAAAAAGGATTTTTTATTTATTTAAAAACTGCTTAGAAAGTTAATTTAATCTACTTTGTATAAAATCAAAGTATTATAATCTTTTTCGTCAATTGTTACAGGCTCAA
>CAZGRH010000007.1:2543-22047 GCA_964527005.1 uncultured Muribaculaceae bacterium
ATATGACATTCCAATCGTTGCACCATCATTTAAAGCGCTTAATTTCGGATTTTTTCTTATATTTGCCATTTCGGATAATCTATCGTAGGACTCTTTTATAAATTTGTAATTTTCATCTTCCAACCATTCCCAGTGAAGTACATTTCTGTTTTGTTGATGGAAGTTTTTACATTTAGTTTCAAAACCTGATGCACCTAATTTATCACCCGCAAAATCAGTCGGACTTCCCGGCAATGCTATCAATAATTTATATATTGAAGCAAATTTATCAAGTGCCGGTTCTAACATATATCGAAGAACACTACTTTCGATTTCTTTTCTGTCTTCAGATTTAAGTCCTGTTTTTGTGACAACTTCATCTAATACCGAAGCAATTGCCATGTCAAACGGACGTGTACCGAATGCTAATGCGTGGAAATCGCCGTTAGCACTTTTTCCTCTGACAAAATTTGCAATGGTTGTTTTGATTTCTTTTCTTATCAATTTATCATTATTTTTATCAGATTTATTTGCTTCAGATTTATCATAAAGTTCTATTTTATCAAAACCTGCTAACAATCTTTCACCCATAGCAATTGACATAGGATTAATTTTTTGGAAATCAATTTCGTTATTATTTAATTTCTCTTGAATTTCTTCATCATTTGCAAGCGGATATAAAACTTTCAATGCACGAATACGATCATCTTCATTTGAAAAATCAGAATAAGAAAGTGCTTGGTCAAGTCCTAAAATATGCATAATACGAGGTTTGTCATGGTTGCCGACAAATGTGTATGAATTTGTAACACCATCTTCAGGACTTTGGAATAAAAATCCCGCAGTATCTTTCCATCCTTTATACAATTTTTCGCTTAGCTCATGGTTTTCGCTTTTTTCACTTCTCCAAGTATTACCATCACCTGTTCTCGCAGGTGCAAATAAATCGGGTAACAAAGAGAAGAAGAAACTGTAATTGGCAACAGATGTAATACCTGTTTCTTCTAAAAATCTGCGTTCTGCTTCAGAATCCGCAGTGTATTCTTTTACTGCACCGTCACTATCTATAAATTTAAACATATCGGTAATTTCTGCAGTTGTATATGCATGCGGATTATATTTTAATACGGATTGATTATAATTTTTCCAGAAGTCAATAACATCATCCCAAATAGTTGCAATATAATCGACTTTTTCTCTTACGGAGTCAATAGAAGCAATATCTTTTGTAGCGTCAATTCTCCAACCTAAACCTGATTCGGTTCTGTCAATAACCATTTCCGCAACTTTAAAATCATTAAGGTTTCTGTTTTCAAATCTTTTCCGAATAGCTTTTTTTAATTCTGGAACATCTTTTTCAGCTTGTCTTAATCCGCTTTCAATTTTCTTAACTACAATTTTTGCTTCTTCTTCAAGCGAATATACATTATAAGGAATACCTAATGATTGAATTGTGATTTTTTCTTCGTTTATATTTGAAAAATCAAATTTGCCATCTTTTGTAAACGGAATATTGACATCACTCTTAATCGCTTTCATAAGCAAATATTTGGTTAAATCAGGAACTATTTCATTTGTAACGAATTTACCGTAATCAGAAATTTCACCGGCATTTGCAATTTCAGGAATACTTTCAAGAATTTCAAGAATAATCGGAGTTAATTGGTTTTGATACATATTTTCCATTCTTGAATATATTTTTTCATATTTAAACGGAAGATTTGGGTTACCCGCTTTATAAGTATCATATCTGGAAACCCCCAGTTCTTCTTCTGTATTCGGTTTCTTTTCCATATACGGAGATGTAATTACCCCTAATAAATTTGTAGCAACCGGCAATGTTTCAAGAGGTAAATCCATCGCTTTTTTCAAAACATAATCACTTACGGAATAAGCATTATCACTTGTTTCAGGATTCATTGGATGTCTTATATCCAAGTTATCCAACAATAGAGAATGATAATCATTGTTCAATACATTTTCAAGAACTTCCAAATTGATTTTTTCTAAAGCGATTTTTGGCATATCGCCTTTTTCTACCGCAGTTTTAATTGCCTCCATGTATCCTTCCGGAGTTTTTTCGGCAGAAGAAAGAAGATTTGAAATGTAATCCATCTGTGTATCATTTACATATTTAGTCCAATATACACCCGAATTTAATGCATAATCACGAACTGCTCTTGTACCGTTAATAAAGTTTGTGTTTTCTGTTGTAAATGTTTTTGTTGATAAAGAGTTAAATCTTTCATTATCTTTTTTTGATTGATAGAAATTTAACTTTGCAATATCAACGTTACCGTCCCAAACTTCAATTCCGGCATTTTGAGTTTTTTCGGATACATTGAAATTTTGGAAATCACATACTTTTTTTATGTTTTCTTTATCGGTTAAATCAATTTTACCTTTTTTTGTAAGTTTGTTAACGTTTCTCAACAAACTCTTCGGATCAACTTCTATACTGTAAGGATAAACCGCATCATCATGAGCTGTTACTGCATATATGTTTGGTTTATCAGTATTTATTTGCGTATTTTGTACATTTCGATTTTCGTAAGTTTGAATTAAAGAATTAGATTTCTTTTGGTTTTCACTTGCTAATCTGTCATCATAAAATTGAATATAAGTCGGTTGAGTTCTGTCATAATTTCTGTTTGATGAAACTTTATCATCCGCACCTACGGTAAACGGAGCATTTACAAACTTAATTCTCGTGTATTTAGATTCTTCCGGAATTATACCCAAAGAAATTTTTCCGAATGTTCTAAAAATATTTTTAGAAAAAGAATCATTTCCTTTTCTTAATAATTCTTTCATGTGAATACCGCCAAAACCTTCGTTTACTAAGGCAGCATCCGAAACCCAGTTAATACCGTGTTTGAATAATTCAACCTGCAATTTTTTAAAATCTTTATCGTTTCCGAATTCCGGTGAAATTCTGTATGCGTTTTCCGTCCAATATTTATGAGAAGATACAGTATCTTTTGTAAACGGAGTACCAACTATTCTCGTAACACCCTCTTTTTCTAATTGCGAAAGTTTTTCAACAATTCCTTGGAATGTACCGCCCAGTTTGTTGGCGTGGTTTCTTGCCGGAATTTTCTTTAATTCGTTATCTCTTCTGTTTAATGCCAATTTTTCAAGCTTTGAATTTTTTAAAGTTCTTGCTTTTGCAATTTCCGCATTCGCTTCATCAACTTTTTTATTAATGTCAACATAAAAACCGTCGGGCATTATTTGAATCATCGCACCATTTTTGCCGATAGCGGAACGATTGTTGAAAACAAGATTATATTTGTTGTTATCCGTCGTTTTATTAAAACCCATTTCTAAGCCGAGTACATCGCCGTTATCAAACGCATAAGATACGCTACCGTTGCTTTTTTCCGTTAAAATAAATCGATAAGCAAAAACATCACCGCCGTCAATTTTCGATAATTCATCCATGCCCAGAGAAATTTTTGACTCTTTTCCCATCGGATAGCATGCCAGTCTTCTGCCTACAGCATAACGTCCGTCTTCTTTTTTCTCTACCTTAACAAGCTCTAATTCACAATCATATTTGTCTTTATCGTATAAATAAAAGAAATTATGTTTAAATTCACCTTTTGTGTCTGTTGCCTTTATGTGGCCTTGAAATGCTATATTTTTTAGATTTAAATCTGTTTTTTGAATATTCATTTTTACTCCTTTTTTAGCAGAAAATTCTATTACTCTTAATTCCTGTAAAAAATATTTCTTGCCATTTTATTTTATTGTATTAACAAAAATTTACAATATTTTAATTTGTTTTGTTTGTAAACATTTGTAAATGTTTAATTTGTTTTTTTAAATTAGTGACAATTTATAATATTTATCGTAATTATATTTATATACGGAGAATATTATGACCGATAATTTAAGTTCCCAAAATTATAAATTAAATAACACAATTCAACAATCTTGGACGGTAAAAACATCACCGGAACATTCTTTTAGAGATACTTTATCTCCGCATTATCTTCATGATTATTCTCTTTACCATGATATAAAAGAGCGGGATATTTTTCGCAAAAGTATAGACCAAAGTATTTATCAAAGAAAAGTTCATAAAGAAAACAAAAAGAAATTTGTTTCTTTTTCGGCATTTACTGCTATTGCCGCAACAATTTTTATATTAATAAAAAAAAGTATTAAGTAAATTTGTTTGAATTTTTAGGCAAAAAATTTTTTCTTTGTTTTTCTTACTGTAGAGAAGTGATTTTTAAGCATGAAGATACAAAGTATTCAAACAAATCAAAAAATATACAATAGTACAAAAAAGGTGAGAGTTCAAAAGCAACAAATGTCCTTTGATTCATTTGTACCCTCTTTTGGTGCAAATGAAACAAAGAAGAAACATTTTTTCGATTTTTTTAAAAAAGTTAATCAGACGGAAGAACCGAATTTTCAAGATGATACGGTTGATGATTTATATAAAGAATTTTCCATAGCATTAAAAAATAAATATAATTCAGATATTCCGCCTCAAAATTTTAAAAATATAGTTTTGCCGAATGAAACGCAAGAAATTCTTTCTTCGATTTCAAGAGAAAATTTTTGTTATAAGAATAGAACGGAAATGCAACCTTATTGTATTGATTTGGATTGTCAATCTAATTTTTCAACGGGAAAAGAAAGTATAAATGAAATATTGAAAAAAGTTGCTTCCGTTGCGGAAAGTTATTACCACAAAACAGGTAAAGATTTTGTATTTGCGCTTACCGATTTAAATTCAATAGCGGGGGTTCAACACGTAGTGCGTACACTCGGACAATATCCCGAATTATATCAACATGTAAAATTTATACCTGCAATAAAAATAAATTTTGAACATAAAAAAGATTTAAATAAACTTTTTGTTCATGACATAGAGCAAGAATCAAATGATGATTATGAAACAAGTGAAATGCTTATTTACGGGATTAATCCTTTTTCGGAAAATATAGAGAACTTCGTAAACAGGAAAATACTGGAAAGACAACTGCTTTGTTTCAATATGATTAATGATGCAAATGAACTTTATCCCGAATTTGGTTATGATTTTGAAGAATTTACAAATGAAAATCATTTGTCATATTTTAGAGATTACACCATATCTAATTTATATGAAAAAGTTAAAGAATATATTTTAACAAAAGGTGATGTAACGATAAAAAACGAAAATTTCAAAAAAGAAGAGATAGCACAAGAAGTTGAAGATATTCTTAACAATTTAGGTCGTATTTACGGTTCTGACACAGATACGGAATTTTCGCAAAATTCTGCGAATTCCAAAAACGAAAAATATTTAAATCCCGAAATAGTTAAAATTTTTGATAAATATTCAAAACATCCAAAAGTATATAAACATAGTGACAAAAAGTATTATGAAAATTTATACGAAGAAATGATTGAATGTTTTCAAAAAGAAAAAGAAAAACCTTATATGGCAATATCTGCACCTTATAACTTGTTGAAAATTTTTAAAAACAAGGATGACGCAGTAACTTTTATAAACGAATTAAAAACTCATTCGGACGGAATGTTACAAGCTTTTGAAACTGTTTGTCCTGAATATAAAAAAGAGTCTGATTATAATCCTTTTGAAATAGAAAAATTTAACGATTTTCTCGCTGAAAAATTAAATATGAATGAAGTGGGAAGCAGTTTGGATGAAATTACTTCGTATTAGACAGTTTATACATTAATACGGCATCATTGCCTTGTTCCGAAACGAATAAAATATTATTCTTTATGTATATAAAATAAGGTTTTAATACATTATCCATAAAAACGGAAACATTTCCGTTTTTTGTAATTTTTAAAATATTGTCAGAATCATAATTTGCGACATAAATATTATCATAAGAATCAATTGCGATACCGACAGGACCGTTTAATAAGTAATCTTTTACGAATATTGTTTTATTTTTATTTCCGTCAACCTTAATGATTGCATTATCGGAATAAGATGCAACAAACATATTTCCGTCAGAATCTACCGTAATGCCGGCAGGTGATGTTATTTTGTCAATTAAAACAATGTTGTTTTTATTTGCTTTGGTAATTTTAGAACTTGCAATTTTGTTTTTTTGCATATCAAATGCAGACTGAGCATCTTGCTTAAAACGTACCACTTGCGAATATTTTGAATATGAAGATGGGATATATTTAATATATTTTAGAGCTAAGCCATAATTTTGTTTATTATAAGATAACTTAGCAGCTTGAAATATAGCATCATAATCTTCAGGATTAATTGCTATTATTTTTGTATAAAATTTATATGCTTCATCATATTTGCCCTGTTTAATGTAAATAGCAGCAATATTGTAGTAAGAATCCGTCATCTTCGGATTATAATAAATTGCATTCTTGAAAGATTTTAGTGCTGCTTCGTAAGATTTGGCACTAAATAATTTTATACCGGTTTGATATAAGTCTTTAGATTTCTGAATATCTGATTCCGTTATATTTTTTTCAAGCGAGAAAGCAATATTTCCCGCTTGAATAAAAATAAATAATAATATTACAAATAATGTTTTTTTAATCATTTACACCAAGTTTTTCAAAGGAATACTATAATCAAATTGTAACGCTTCTTCTAATTTAAAAGCAACATTTAATAATTTCGCTTCGTTTAAAGCTTTTGATTGTAATTGAATACCAATCGGCATGCCTGTTCTATCAAGTCCTACAGGTAAATTCATTGCTGGTATACCTGCCAAATTTGCCGTAATTGTAGCAATATCGGTCAAATACATGCTTAAAGGATCTTGAACTTTTGAACCGATGTCAAAAGCGGTATGCGGGCATGTAGGGGATAATAAAACATCAACTTTTTCAAATGCTTTGTCTAAATCATTTTTAACAAGACGTCTTACTTGTTGTGCTTTTTTATAGTATGCGTCATAATAACCCGAGCTTAATGCATAAGTGCCAAGCATAATTCTTCTTTTTACTTCATCACCGAATCCCTCAGAACGAGTTTTTACGTACATTTCATATAATGATTGAGCGTCTTTTGCCCTGTATCCATACCTTACGCCGTCAAATCTTGCTAAGTTCGAACTTGCTTCCGCAGTTGCAATAACATAATAAACACCAATTCCGTATTTTATAAGCGGTAACGATATTTCTATTACTTCCGCACCTAAATTTTTATACATTTCAATTGATTTTTGAACAACGGAAGAAACATCATCCGATAAACCATCTGTACATAATTCTTTTATATAGCCGATTTTTACACCTTTTAAATCATTTCTTAAAGTTTTTGTATAATCGGGAACTTCAAAATTTAAAGTGGTAGAATCTTTTTCATCAACACCTGCTATAACGTTTAATAACATTGCGGTATCTTCAACATTTCGTCCGAATGGTCCGATTTGATCTAAAGAAGAAGCAAAAGCAATTAATCCGTATCTTGAAACTCTTCCGTAAGTTGGTTTTAATCCCACCAAACCGCAAAAGCTTGCAGGTAATCTGACACTACCGCCTGTTTCCGAACCTAATGCAACGGTTGCTTGTCCTGATGCAACTGCAGCTGCACTTCCGCCGGAACTTCCTCCCGGAACTTTATTTAAATTCCACGGGTTTTTTACTATTTTTGTTGCCGAGTTTTCGTTACTTGAACCCATCGCAAATTCATCCATATTCGCTTTTCCGATTATCGGAATTAAGTTTTCTTTTAATTTAATTGTAACGGTTGCATCATAAGGAGATACAAAGTTTTCCAATATTTTACTGGAAGCCGTTGTTTTGTATGATTTTAAATTAATATTATCTTTTAATGCTAACGGAATACCTGCTAATAAAGGTAATTCTTCTTTGTTTCTGATTTTTTCGTCAACTTTTTTTGCGGTTTCTATTGCACTTTCTTTTGTTAAAGAATTGTACGCTCCAATTTTTTCATCAACTGCCTCAACTTGTTTATAAGTTTCTTCAACAAGTTCAACCGCACTAACGTCTTTATTCAATAATGCCTTTCTTTGTTCGGCAGACGATTTTGTTATTAATTCTCTAATATTCACAATTTACCTCTCATGCTTTCAACAATAAATATATTATAAATTAAAGAATATAAAATTGTTACTTTTTAAAAAAATAAGAGAGTGGTATTATTATAAAAAAGGATAAAAAGTGGCAATTATTTCTGATGATGATAACAGATACAAAAAAGAAGTTAAAAATGAAGATACAACTTCATTTGAAACTACTTATGACATGTCTTTTGAAACAAATATAAGACCTAAGTTTTTTGATGATTATGTCGGACAAAGTGTATTGAAATCAACATTAAAAATATCCATAGAAGCAGCGAAGAAACGAGAATTACCGCTTGATCACATTTTATTTTACGGACCTCCTGGACTTGGAAAAACGACATTAGCTTCCGTTATTGCGAATGAAATGAATGCGAATATCAAAATTACGGCAGCTCCCTCATTAGAACGTCCGAGAGATATTATAGGAATTTTAATGACTTTAAAAGCCGGAGATGTTTTATTTATTGACGAAATTCACAGATTAAATAAAATCTCCGAAGAAATTTTATATCCTGCAATGGAAGATTTTTATATTGAAATGACAACAGGTAAAACTCAAACCTTAAAATCAATGAGGATACCGGTTCCGAAATTTACATTGATAGGCGCTACAACAAAAGCAGGCTCATTGTCAAGCCCTTTGCGTGACAGGTTCGGGATTATTCATCGTTTGGAATTTTATACGGAAGAGGAGTTAACAAAAGTAATTACACGAACCGCAAAAATTTTAAACATTGAAATTAAAGAACAAGGCGCAAAAGCTATAGCGAAACGTTCTCGAGGCACACCGAGAATTGCAAATCGTTTGGTAAAAAGAGTACGTGATTATGCGATTGTTAAAGCAAATGGTATAATTAATGAAAATACTGCAAATCAAGCTTTAGATATATTGCAAATTGACAAATTCGGATTGGATAATACAGACAGAACATTATTGGATATAATAGCAAATAAATACAATGGCGGACCCGTAGGACTTGAAACGCTTGCAACCGCATTGGGTGAAGATTCAAAAACTATTGAAGATGTTTATGAACCTTATTTGGTTCAACAAGGATTTATTCAAAGAACACCGAGAGGCAGAAAATTAACTCCATACGCATGCCAATGTTTTAATTTGAAAAATATTGATTTGCAACAATCTTTGTTTTAGTTCAAAAAACTGTCAACATATTTTTTATTAAAAGTTAATTTTTCAGCTTCATTAAATTTTTTTAAAATTTTAGCCGCTTCAAATATATTTAAATTTTTTTCTTTGCATAAATAAGAAACGTAATCGGAATGACACTTATTAACGGCAGCAATATAGTGTATTATTGAATATCCCCATTCAAATTTGTTATGTAACGGCAATATAGTTGTTAAAATAATATTTGCAAGAATATCTGTATTATAATTTTTTTTATAATTTTCGTTTAAAAAATGTGCAATTAGTTCTATCGGAACATTTCCTGCTCTTTTTCCCATTCCGTATAAAGATGCATCAATTATTATACTTCTGTCGTCTTTTTGATTGATAATTTCTACTGAATTTGAAAACGCCAATTGCCTGTTATTGTGGCAATGATAACCCAATACAATACTATCATTTAAGTTTTTGTTAAATATTTTATATTTTTCTAAAGTTTCTTTCTTGTCCATTAAACCGTATGTATCTACAATGTATAAAGCATGCGGTTTTATTATATTTGAAGTTTTTATTAAATCATTTAATTCTTTATTTGTATATGTTGTAACGGAAACGGGATTAAGACTTATTTTATATCCTAAATTTGATAATTCTTCACACATTTTAAATGCGGAATTTCTTTGTTCTTTTTTAAACATTAATCTTATTCCGCTTAACAAATCAGATTTTGTAAAATTAAAATTTTCTCTGTTATATTTAGATAAATCAACCATCGCAACGACTTTTGATTTTTTACAATCGGATGTTTTAAAAATAGTATTAAAAAAAGAATTTGAATTGCATAAACAACTGTCAGGATTGTTTTTTATATTGTTATCAATAAAACCCGCTTCAATTATATCGATATTTGCATTGCAAAGAGTTTGGTATATATCGGAAATAATATTTTTCCCGAAACACCAATTGTTTAAAGAACCACCATCTCTTAATGTACAATCCAATAATTTTATATTTTTCATAATTCTTGCTTTTTTTGTCAAAAATATTGTATAAAATAGAAAAAGAGTTTACAAGAGATTTAAGAAATTTATGAAAAAATTTTATTTTTTATTTATTGCTTTATTCTTATTTTGCATTAATGCAAATGCGGCAGAATATAATGAAATAAAAGACGGAACTGAAATTCTTTATAATAAAAAAATTAATTCTTGGGAAATTAATAATTCGACTTCGAATAAAGAAGGATTAATAAAATACAAATCTTTCGGATATCCTGATTATTCCGTTTATTATAAGAATGATAAGCCGATACTTGTATTAAATACGAATTTTGAATTCATACAAAACGGCACGTTTTATGCCATAAACAAAGATGAATTAAGATATTATAAAATAAAATATAACGGTAAAAAATTTAAAATTAAAAAACTTTCAAAAAAAGAAATAAATTCAATTTAGTATAATTTTATATTAAGTTGAAGCATGCCTGTGGTTTTATTTATATAAATATGTACAAAAATCATAAAATTGTAACATTTGAATAAAAATTTTTTTATAATATACAAAATTGTAATTTTTTGGATAAATATTGCGTTTTTCGAGTATATAAATTTTCTCCTAAAGTAAGAAAAATTAAATTATGTAAATTTTTTTGATTAAGTGTACAAAATACTAACAAAAAACTCGTTAATTTTTTTTTATACACAGAAGAAAATAAGAAGGGTGTATTATGAAAATCAATTCAATTAGCGGATACGTTAGCAGTAAAAATTTTAAAAGTTTAAGAACGGACAAGAAAACGGTTGAAACTTTACAAGACGGAACAAATCCGATTTTAGACAACAAAAAAGAAAATATTAAAAAAACATTGGATACGTTGTCTCAAATTCCGACAAGGAGCAATATTGAATTTTTATTGGGAGTTGCAAAAAATTTAGAATACGGACAAAACGGTAATTCCGAATTTAAACAAAGAATTGATGAAACATCGGTAGCAAAAGGCGAAAGAGAAAATACGGATTGGCATAAAATGCTTGCCGATACAATTCAAAAATTGATTAATTTTGCCGAGCCGCAAGAAATTGAAGATTTGACCGAAGAATATTATGAAATTTTCGGGCAAAAGCAACCGCTTACAAAAACGCAAGAAGAAATTCTTAATTTAAGAACGGATTTGACTAATACTATCTTAAATTCAAGCGAAATATATGACGCAACCGAAGTTGATTTAATTACAAATATTCGCAAGAACATGGATTATTTCATTTCTTCATCCGAGATTTCATACAATCAAAAGAAAGAATGTCTTGAAAAATTTAAACAATTTTTGAGTGATGATTACAAAATAAATCCGCAACTTGAAGGCAAAAAACTACAAGCAATGGATGAAATGTTAAACGATATGGTGATTAAAACACCTGAAAATGATGTTTTAACGATCAAAGACGTAAACCAAAAATTTTCCGGAATTTGTGCAGCAATTTCAACTTGCAGAAAAGCTCTTGCTTATGAAGATAAAGTAAGATATATGGAAATTATTATGGATGAACTAAATGATTCTCCGTATATGTCTGTTTACGATACAACCGAATTAGGTACAGGTAAAAAAGTTAATATTGAAAAAGCTCAAATTGATTACGACAGAGCTTTAGGTTTGGGTTACAGAATTATTGATACATCTGCACATAACTGGATGCAAGCTGCACATGTTTTGGGCGATGGTTCAATTGTTGCCGAAAAATACACTGCCTTTGACAATGAATATGGTATATACGATGATTCAAGCTGGTATCAAGGAATTGAAGAAGATTATGAACCGATAAAAGACTTTTTAAAAGCATTGATTAAAGAAGAAGAATTGTTTAAAAAATTAGACAGAAGAAAAAAGAATTTTAAATCTGCCGCTAATACAATTAAAGTTGAAAAAACGAAAATTAATGAACTTAAAGCGCAAGCATTTGCTTCATTAAGTAAAGATTTAACTGATGTTTTTGCTCCGATAAATACAACTGAAGTAAGAAATATTGCAAGAAACTTAATTGAATTTTATAACGGCACAAGTAAAGAAAACGAAGTTAATGTTCCTGCAAAATTAAGCAGAGGAACAAGAGAACAAATTTTGGTTGATTTTATTAAATCTCAAAGACCGAATATGTCCGAATCTCAACAAAAAAGATTAAATGAATCAGCTAAACATATATTGTCCATGACAGATGAATGTGCAAGTGCGGAAAGAAAATTAAAAAGATTTTCGGCACAACATTCGCCTCGCACTCAATATATGTATAATCGCAGCTTATATGAATTATCTGCGGCTCACAGATTAGCACTTGAAGCTGATTTAAATGCTATGCCGGATGCAATGTCAGCTTACGAAAATGAATTCAATATCAAAGCTAAAGATTTACAAGCAGTTGAATATATGAATAAGTTAGTATCTAATTTTAATTCTGAAGTTTATCGTTCAAACTTTAAAAAAGAAAACGGTCAAATTCCGTCAAAACAAGAATTAACCGCAGAATTATCACAAGATGTTGCGTTCTTACAAGCAAATGTTCCGTCTGAATTAGATGAAATGTTTGTAACTTTCTTTGGAAAAAATATTCAAGAATCAATGATTGATATTTATAACACAATAAAAACTGCAGTTGAAAACGGTGATGAATATACAACGAAAAAATATGCGTACATAACGAAAGTAAAAGGAAATAAAGAAGAAATTGTTAAGCATATTGAGCAAAACATTAAAATGTTGCAAACATCAACAAAAGAAGAAGATGTTTTAAAATCATTGCAATATTTAGGTTTTGGTTCAAAAATGGATTATGCGATAGGTTCAATCGGAAATTTCTATGAATCTGTTCAAAAAGGTGTATCTCAACAAGTATTTGACAGATTTGCACAAACTTTTGGCGGTGCGGATAACATCAGTGCAGGATTAGAAAAGAAACAAAAAGAACTTGCAAATTTAATTGAAAAATATACTCAAGTGTATACAAAATGGAATATCCCTCAAAGAGAAGATAATATTCTTAAAAAAATGGAAGATGTACATGCTGTAATGTCAAGAAAAGACCTTGACAAAATGACTGACGGATTTAAGGCTATTCGGGAACAAAGAAAGAAATATGACTCTGTTCCAAATGCAAAAGAACGTGAAAAAGCCGTTGATAAAATTTTAAAATTTACACCTGAACAAAATGTAATTTTTGAAAAAATGGAAGAAACATATCCTTATATTAAGAAATATGCTACAACAAACTATCACGATGTAAATGAAATTTTAAAAGAACCTTTAAAAGAATTATATGCTGATTTAGGAATGTTAGCAGGTGCATTCTGGGTAAGAGAAGAAGGTTCGTCAGGACTTGCGTCATCTGAACAAGTAAGAATATTTGAACAAATGACTGATAAACCTTACCATATTGTAAGAGATATAAATGATGCGGCAAAACGTATAAAAGAAGGTAACGGAAGCGGCATATTATCAATGAGTGTTACTGATGATGATTATGGTTTCCATGCTCAATACGTACCGTCCGTAACAACAGAAACATTTACTGACCCTGCAACAGGAAAAACAACAAAAAAAGATGTAATGTGGACTGATAACTCTTGGGGACCGTCCGAAAAAGACAGTTGGTGGAACGGTCATAACGGTCATATATATACAGATTATGCAGGCGGTTATGGTTGGAGAAACGGTTTTATTGTTGATGATACATATAAAATCGGACTTCCTTTGGAACAAATGCATGGAGCTGTTGGTTATGCCGGCGGAGAAAAATTCGGACTTGTAACTGACGTAATCATGAACGGTACACCTGATATTACATATCAAAAATTAAACAAAGTATTCGGTCAAATTTTTGGTATAAAAAAAGGAATGCAAGAACTTAATGATTTAAAAGAAAAACTTCTTGCAGGTGAAAAAATCAATCCCGAATACTTAACAAAAGTTGATGATTTGGCTCAAATAAAAACAGAAAAAATCGAAAACAGATTAGAAAATGAAATCAACACAAAAGCTGATTTTGATAAACTTCCTGATGATGACTATATTAAAGTAGCATTTAACAAATTGGATGTTTATTATAATGCGCAATCCGCAGAAACAAAAGAAGCAGCTTTAGATGTTGAAACAATGGAAGAATTGGAAGAGGTCAAAGAAGAAATTTTTGACGAAAAAATCGATTATTTCTTGGAAGTTATCAGCAAATCTTACATGATAATAGAAGAAATTGCGAATGATAATATTGACAATTTCCAACAAGTTTGTGAAGAAATCAAAGAAAAATTCGGCATTGAAACTTCTGATGAAAAATTAGAAGCAATTATTACCGGTGTTTTCGGAAATACGGAAGAAACAGAAGAACTTGACGGCAGTTTGCAATCAACTACCGATTATCTAAAAAGTAAAATTGCGGAAATAGCAAAAGTATCGTTTGATAACAACCAAGCACAAGAATATTTTACTTCTAAACTTCAAAATAATATTGAAAAATATATCGATGAAAATATCAAAATTAAATCTTTGGATGACAGCATAATAAAAGACAGTCCGTTGGCTAAAGAATTTATTAATTGTATTGATAAATATTTACAACCGGTAAGTGATGAAGAGCTTTTAGCTATTATTCAGGATTTGCAAAATGAAACAACTGAAAATATTGCTGATTTCTTAGAATGTTTAACTCCCGAAGACTTAGGTATTAACTATAGAGGCGGTTGGGATTACGTTTTAAAATATAAAGCTGATAATACGGAAGTTGTTAATGATGTTGCGAAATATATAGGTGCTGAAGATATTGTAAACAATATTAATCTTCCTGATGAAAATGATGAAGATCCGAATGCGACAACTGCTGATATTTTATACAGAAGTTTGTATATGTCGTTAGCAGATATGGATGTACAAAAATACATTAAAAAATATTCGGAAGAAAACTTCAGAAAATACAAATCAAGACAAGCATTCCCTAATCCGATTGTTGCTCATGATGATACAATTTTTGAAACAATGTCGCAAAAAGTTAATGAAGTAAAAACTCAAAGTGAAGAAATAAAGAATACAAACGACCTTGTTAAATTCTTAAATAAATTTGAAGAAGTTATGGATAAATATTCATCAACACCTTTGTTTAACGCAATGTTACAAGCTAAAAACATATCGGTTGAAGAAAATAAAGAAAGTTTAGTTCAATTCTTAAATGATGTTAAAGCTTTGTGCAATATTAGCGAAGAAACGCAAGCAGTTGAACAAATTACTCCATACTTTACAAATTTATACAATGTAATTGCTGAAAGCGAAACTACAGTAAACGGAATTGCTGCAAAAAATGCGTTAACGGATATTATTAATATTCAAAATGCTTGGAATAACGCATCCATGACTTCGGCAAATTACAATAAAGTTCTTCAAAATGATATAAAACAAATGAATGAAAGAATAAAATCATTTATTGTTTCTGATGTAAGCCCAAGATATAGAAATGATGTTGCAAACCAATTTAAAAATATTATTTCTATGATTAAAAATAACGCTAATGAAGAAGATATCAATGAAAAAATGGAAGAATTAAGCGATGTTTTAACGGAAAAACATATTTTGAAAGAACCGATTTCTATTTTGAACGAATATGTTAAACTTGTTCAATCAGGCAAAAGCGAAACACAAGAGTGCAAAGATTTGGAATATTATTTAAATGCAAGCTTGTACACCGCAGGTCAAACAAAAGTTCAATATCAATTGGTTAAAAACCAACGTGAAGGTATAAGTACAAAAACAAAAGATTTATTACCGTTATTCAAAGTTACACTTTCAACAGGTGAACAACATGATTTAAGTACTCCTGTAGGCATATTGTATATCATTGAACAATTAAAAAATGAAAGTGATAACAATAAGACATTGAACTTATTCTTAAACCAAGCAGGTTTAACGAAAAAAGCAAGTTCTGCCATAATTTCACAAACAAAATTAGAAGACGGTGTAAAATATGTTCATGCACAAGCAGAAAATTTCAAAAAATTAACAAATGATTTTTGGAAATTACAAGCAGAAGTTGATAATTATGTTGATAATTGCGCTACAAATTTCACATCGTTTGAAGCGGCAAAGAAAGATTTTTGTACTT
This sequence comes from uncultured Muribaculaceae bacterium, assembly GCA_964527005.1. GTDB lineage: Bacteria > Cyanobacteriota > Vampirovibrionia > Gastranaerophilales > Gastranaerophilaceae > Avigastranaerophilus. The sequence goes on from CAZGRH010000007.1 coordinate 18,833, forward strand.
ATTTAAAAAGAAAAACTGCAAATATCAGTAATTCACCTGTAATAAAATCATTCTTTAAATCATTTAAACAAATTGATTATAAATTGCCAAATCAACAAGTTGATAATGCTTTTTGTATGGAACTTTTAAGAAATGCATATACTACGGTTGCAAATCTTATTACAGGTAAAATAAATCAATCTTTGGATAATATTGATACTTATTTATCGCAAATCAGCAAACAAACAGAAATGGTGGAACAATTCAATTTGCCTATTGATTGTGAAGAATATAAACAAAGAGAAGCATATCTTGAAGAATATGAACAATTAAAAGAATTCGGAGATACAACACTTGGCGAAATATATAATTTCATCAGTGCAAATCACCCGAGTGCTAATTTGCAAATGTAATAACTAATATAGTAAAATGGGAACAAGCAGGAAGTATGAACAAAATTTTAATTTTAACAATTTCATTTGTACTTTTCTCGGTTCCCGTTTTGCCATGTTATGCCGTAAATATAGGAACATATAAAACGGAAACCGAGTACGGGTTGATTGACGGTTTTAAATTTAATTGGAAGAAAAAAGATAAATCACAAAAATTTCTTGAAGTTAAAGAAAATCCGACAATTGAACAAAGTAAAAAAGAAATGAAAAACTACAAAGAAAGCGAATATGAACGTATAAAATATATGTATGACGGTAAAGCAATTTTATAGTTAATCACATTTTTTGCTTATGGGGCGTCCGAAGAATAATTTTCTTAAACCACCTTTCTTTTCAAGTGTATTTTTTATCCCGTTTGTAATTTCGTTAATATCTTTCATTGCAGAATTTGTTGTGCATAAAATGCCGTTAACGGTAGGGATTGTTAAATCATCAATTTGTTTTGTTGTTTCATTTAAATTTTTTGTAATTAATTCTATATTATCGACAGAAGCAGATATTTTCTTTGAGTCTATAGAATTTTCAATTTTTTGAGCTGTGTTTTTTAATGAAATTGAAGTTTTTGCAAGATTAGTACTGATAATTTTAATATCATTTTTTGATGATATTAAAATATCGTTAACTTCTATAAAAATTTGATTTAAATTTTTTAAAGTTGTATTTGCTGCTTCTAAAACTCCGGTTGTTTCGTCTACAATTGTTTCTATGTTTTCTTCCGCAAGTTTATCATTTATAATACCGTTTAAGTCTTTCGTCAATATACCAAAAATTATATCATTATTCTTTATTCTCCTTACGCTCGGAGAATTCGGTTGTAAAATATTAATATAATTTCCGCCTTTACCTTTTTTTATTTGTGCTTTTACATTTTCGGGTAAATTTATATTTTTAGGTTTTATTTTTAATCTGATATATGTATTTTTATAATCTCTGTCCGGATATATTTTAACCGTTTTGCCTATTTTAAATCCTTTAAAATAAACATTCATTTGTTTTTCAATCGGTTCTAAATCATTAAATTTAACTAATACATGTAAAAAAGTCAGTTCATTATAAATTAAAAAAATGAACAATGCAAAAATTATAACAGTTAAAAATATAACAAATTTTTTCATAATAAAATGAAAACAAATTATTAAAATACGAACAATTACCCAATTGGTGTATTATTTATTTAAATAATATTTTATAAATTTATTTAAAATATCGATTGGCAACATAGATAATATTTGTGCAATAACGGCGCCAATTCCTACATTGTATGAAGCTTTCGGATTTTTTGAATTTACAATTGTTTCTACCGTGTTAACAACCGCAGAAATCCGAATTCCTTTTGAATTGTTTTTAAGCGCATTTTCTTGCATAAAATCCAAGTCTTTTTGATATTTTGCTTTTGCGGATTTATTAATTCCCATCATAAAATTTTGCGCATTTTTAACCGATTTGTTCCATATCGGAGTTTTTATTGCGGCAGGTTTGACGGAAATAACTTTAATATTTGATTTGTTTTCTATATAAAAACTGTTAAATAATATATCTAAAGAACGTTTTGAGGCACAATAAGGCGCAACATACGGGAAAATTCCGGTTGCGGCCATTGAACTTATATTTATAATTTTGGCATTTGTTAATAAAGGCATAAATTTTTGAACCAAAGCAACCGATCCGAAAGTATTAACATCAAATTGTTCTTTTAATTTGCTAACGGATAATAATTCCATTGGACCTGCAACTACAATGCCTGCATTGTTAATAAGCACATCAATTTTATTAACTTGGTGCATAACGTACCAAAATGCTTTATCTATACTTGCAGAATTCGTTATATCAATATATACACCTTTAATATTTTTATTAAGTGTTTCTATTTCTTCTTTGTCTATTTTTCGTCTTATTCCTGCAAAAACTTTATGACCTGCTTTTGCAAGTCTTATTGCAATTTCTCTTCCTATTCCCGATGACGCTCCGGTTATAAATATTGTTTGTTCTTTTTGCATAATACTATTCTTTTTATCATAAAAATTTGATATAATCAAATCATGTTAAAAAGAAATATAATAATTGGGCAACAAGGTGAAGAACTTGCTTGTGATTTTTTAAAAAAAGCCGGATATAAAATTATTGAAAGAAATTGGCACTATTCAAAAAATGCAGAGATTGATATTATTGCGGAAGATAAAAATACATTGGTTTTTGTTGAAGTTAAAACAAGATCAACTCTTTCTTTCGGTCATCCTTTTGAAGCAATAAACAAAGCAAAAATTGAAAAAATACATCAAGCAATATTCGCATATTTAAGGACATCATTAAAAGAATATAAAACGTACAGACTTGATTCTATAGCAATTACGGGATTAAAAAATCCGAAAATTGAACATATCAAAGATATAGGACAATTTTAATCGCATTTTTCCTAATGAAATTTATTATTTAAATTTCTTTATTTTAAATTTTTCAGAAAGATTTTTATCTGTTTAGAAATTAACGATTTGGAATGAAAATGACAATTTTAATTATTAGAGCGAAAATATAAATGTTTAAAGAAATCGGTAAAACGTGAAACATAAAAAGAACTACCAAAGAATGGTAGTTCTTTTTTTAATTTATTTAAAACCATAAAATCGTTTTTTTATTTTGTCAGGTTTTATGGTTTTAGTTTTAAAATGTTTTTTTTAAAATATTATTTTTGTTAAATAATACCTTGTGAGCGCATAGCTTTTGCTATTTTCCTGAATGCGGCAATATTTGCACCAACAACATAATTGTTACCGTAATTATATTCGG
>CAZGRH010000008.1:0-21519 GCA_964527005.1 uncultured Muribaculaceae bacterium
AATGTTATTTTAATTTTTTTATTTGCCATTGTTTATTCCTCTTAATTAAGCATATCTTTTAGTGATAGACCACGTCTTTTTGCAACAACATCAAACGGTTTTAAAGATTGTAAAGCGTCTAATGTTGCATTTGCAGCGTTTAGCGGAGATTTTGAACCTAAAGATTTACTTAAAATATTTTCAATACCTGCTAATTCTAATACTGCACGAACAGCACCGCCGGCGATAACCCCGGTACCTTGAGAAGCCGGTTTTAACATTACACTGCCGGCACCTGAACGACCTGTAATAGGATGAGGAATTGTTGTTTTAAATATAGGAACATTAATAAGATTTTTTCTTCCGTCAGCAATTGCTTTTTGTATTGCAATAATAACTTCAGCCGCTTTCGCACAACCTACACCGACTTGTCCGTTTTTGTTTCCGACTACAACAATAGCTCTGAAACTTAATTTTTTACCGCCTTTTACAACCTTTGTTACTCTTCTTACTTGAATAACTTGTTCTTTCCATTCGGATTGTACAGGTTCATTTGTAGTTTCAATTCTTTTTTTTCTGTTTTTTTGTTTAGTTTCTTCCACTTTGAATACCTTTCCTTAGTATTATTTAATCCTAAAAAATAAAAAAACATGCTAAAAAATGAATACTTTAAGTACTTTTTTCACATGTATGGGTTGGATTTTAGTTTTCTGACATGAATATATTAATATATAAAGATAATTTTGCAAGTAGATTATTCCATTTTTAAGTATTTTGAATCTTTCCAAGATAAGTCTATGTATTTTACCTTACTTAACATTGGTTTTACCTCTTTTAAAATACTTCCTACAGAATTAATTCTTTTATATAGAGAAGAATCAAGTTCACCCAATCTGATTTTCGTATCGGTAATTTTAACAAAAACATTATGAGGATTTCTCAAATCAATATATTCAACATTTTCCTGAGTATAACTTTCCAACGTCATAGCTAATTTATACAATTGTAAAACTTTTTCTTTACTCCAATCATTATAATCATCACCTTTTGTTCCGTAAGTTAATATTTTTACCGTTTTTAATTTTTCGTCAAAAGGTAAATATTCACGGGGAATTAACTCTCCAGTAATCGCAAATGCACATATCAACGGAGCTTCCTCTGATGGAGCGATTGTTAATACGGGTGTCACTTCTTCTGTCATTATTACAAACCTTGCCGGCAACCAAAAACGCCTTACATAGACATTTTTTATAGGACTTAACCGTTTTATTCTTCTTGAAATTTCATTAGGATTAATTTTATATATCGGTTTTTTTTCAACAATATAATCACTCAATGTTTCATATATTTTTTCATTCGAAACAATTTTATTTCCCAATATTTCAATATGATTATTATCTTTTATTTGAAAAATATTCGGATTTACATACCAATAATGCACGAGCAAAAGTCTGTACGCAGAATAAAATACAAACAAGACAAATAAAAAACGAATAAATTTATATAGTCTTCGCAACTTTATTTGTCCACGCCTTGCTTCTCGTCGTAGTTTTTGTTGTTTTAATCTTCGTGAAACTATATAGTTATCTTCCATTTATCTGTTAAGTCCTGCATTATTTAAAATCATAAGCACTAAATTATCATAATTAATTCCCATTACTGCCGATTGCGCAGGAAGATCACTGGTATCGGTCATTCCGGGGCTTGTATTTATTTCCAAGACATAAGGAATATCATTGACAATCAAAAAATCTACCCTGCTTACACCTTTACAAGAACAAGTTTTATATGCTTTTATTGCAGTTTCTTTTACCATTTTGGTCATTTCTTCGGATAATTCTGCAGGCAAAACAAACTCTGTTAATCCTTTTGTATATTTCGCTTCATAATCATACCATTCATTCTTTGGTCTGAGTTCCAATATTTCGGTTGCAAATGTATTATTTTGATTATCAAGAACTCCCACAGTAGCTGAAACACCTGTCAAATATTCTTCAACAAGAATATCTTGATTACATTCACAAGCTTTTTTATATAAAAATTCAAGTTCACTTTCATCATTTACTTTGTACATACCTATACTTGAACCCTCTGATACAGGTTTTAACATCAAAGGATATCTTAAGTCTTTTATCGATGCTTTTATATCATCACCGTTTTTTAAAAATACGGATTTTATTAACGGTATATTACTCTTAGCTAATACCGTTTTTGTATATTCTTTATTCATACAAACTGCACTTGAATATACTCCGCAACCCGTATATTCAACTTGTAAAAGTTCCAACAATCCTTGAATACAACCATCTTCACCGTATTTTCCGTGCAGTGCATTATAAGCAACTTCTATATTTTTATCTTTTAAGTTTGAAGCTATATTTTTATCAACATCAATTAATTCAACATTTGTATAGCCTAATCTTTTTAAAGCATTAAATACATTTTGTCCCGAACGTAATGAAACTTCTCTTTCATTTGACATTCCGCCACATAATACTGCTATTTTTGTATCGTTTGAATATTTTCTGTAATTGTTTTCCATAGTTCTGTTTCTTTCGTTTCTGTTCCGCCTATAAATTTAATTTCAGGCATTAATTCAATTCTATATTTTTCTTTTACTTTTGATTGCATTTTTTGCATTAAATTTAAAACATCGGTTGATGTTGCATTATTCACATTCAATATAAAATTAGCATGATTTTGAAATACAATTGCACCGCCAACTTTTTCATTTTTCATACTGCACAAATCCAAAAGTCTGCCCGCAGAATCATTTTTAGGATTTTTAAATATACTTCCCACATTACCAAATTGTAATGACGGTTGATGTTTTTTCCTGAATTCAATATTTCTGTTTATAATTTCATCAATTGTTTCGGAATTTCCTTTGGTTAATTTAAAAACAGCATCTAAAACTACGTAATTACCTGAACTTAAAATCGATTTTCTATAATCAAATTGCATTTGTTCTTTTGTGAAATTAAGAATTTTGTTGGAATTTAAATCATAAATTCTTGCGGATAAGAAACAATCGACAATTGCTTGATTATGCGCAGAAGCATTCATACATATCATACCGCCAAAACTTCCCGGAAAACCGACTAAAAATTCAAATCCCGACAAAGACTCTTTTTGACAAGCTTGCGCAACTTTCGGTCCCAATGCACCGCATTGAACTTTTACAGTTAAATTTCCGATTTCAAATTTATCCAAATATTTTGTTAATATAATATTTTCATCAATATCATTTGAACTAAAAAGCACATTGGAACAATTTCCCAAAACATATTTATATTTGCCCGATTTTAACAATTCAACAAATTCTTCAATACTTTCAGGAAAAGCAACTTTTTTAACTTTTCCGCCAATTCTGAATGTAGTTTCATTCTTTATATCATAATTTTCAAAAAATTTAGTCACGCTAATTCACTTTCTTAAAAAGTTTATTTCCCAATTTTGTAATGTCACCTGCACCTAATGTAATTACTATATCATTATTTTTTAACATAGGATATATTGTATCGGATATTTCATCAATATTACCGTCTAAAAAAGTCACATCATTATGTTCAATTTCATTTACAAAATTTCTTGAATTTATATTTTCAATTTCATCTTCCCCCGCCGAATATACATTGGTAACAAACAATTTATCGGCATTTGTAAATGCGGTTTTAAATTCATTCCATAAACTTTTTAATCTTGTATATCTGTGCGGCTGAAATAGCGCAACTATACGTTTTTGATTACCAACCGAATTTTTTATACCTGCAAGTGTCGTTTTTATTTCACTCGGATGATGTGCATAATCATCATAAATTGTTATTCCGTTAAATTCACAAACTTTTTGAAATCTTCTGCCCATTCCCGAAAACTCTTTAAAATAATTACAAATATTGCAATCATTAATTCCGGCTTCTTTTAAAGCGGCAAAAACTGCCAACGCATTATATACATTATGTTTTCCAAGAATAGACAATTCAATTTGCGCAATCTTTTCATTATTTTTAAAGACATCAAATTTACTGCCAAAATCAATGTATTCAATGTTTTTTGCAGAATAATCAGCATTATTAATACCAAATGTAATATAATTATAATGCGGGTACATTCGCATAAATTCTTTACAACCTTTATCATCGGAATTTATTATAACTTTTTGATGGTTCTTGTTGTTTAAGTATTCATTAAATGTTTTTGCGATATCGATAAAACCGTTTTTATAGTGTTCTTGATGATCTTCTTCTAAATTATTAATTACGGCAATATCAGTATTATATTTTTCTATTGTTCCGTCGGATTCGTCAAGTTCGGCAATAAATATACCATTATTTCCATAAACACCGTTTGTATTCAAATTGGGAATTATTCCGCCAACAACAAATGATGGTTTTAAACCCGCTTTATCAAGAACATAAGAACACAAACCACTTGTCGTTGTTTTCCCGTGAGTTCCTGAAAATCCGATAAACAATGAATTTTCACCAATTGAAAATTCATCGGAAATTAATTTTAAAATATCCGAACGATGATATATTTTTAATCCCAAATTCAAAGCTTGTTTATACTCTGTATTATCAGGTTTTATTGCACTGCTTGCAACAATTAACATATCTTCTTTTATTAAATTTTTATCGTGACCGATTGATATTTTTGCACCTAATTTTTCAAGCAATTGAGTGTATTTGCTTTCTTGAACATCGGAACCTGAAACTATTGCACCTCTTTCAATCAAATATTTAGCCAAAGCGCTCATTCCGACTCCACCTATTGCAATAAAATGAAATTTCTTATTTTCTATATTCATGTTCTATTCCCCAAAACTATGAATATATTTTATTATAAAATCTTAAAATGTTAAATAGTTGAATTCTTGCCAAAATAATTGTACAATTTAAACATTCTAGTATGCGAGGTTTATATGAAATTACACATTCAAACACTATTTGTTGCAATCGGATTAGGAATAAAACGAAATTGGCATATATTTTTAGCAATAATCGCCGGAATTTGTTTCGGTAATTATGTTCATCAACACGATTATGTAAATACTCCGTTCGTTGATTGTCTTGATGTATTGGGTCAATTTTTTATAAGATTAATTCAAATGATTGTTATTCCTTTAGTATGCAGTGCAATCATTGTCGGTATTTCAAGCGTCGGTGACAGTAAACAAATCGGCAAATTCGGAAAAAAGATGATTTTTTATTATACATTAATCACCGTGGCAGCCGTTTCTATAGGTGCAGCTTTGGTTCTGTTTTTTAAACCTGGGGTTGGCATTCAGGAATATATCAGTCAAGCTTCTTTATCAAATATTCAAAATCAGGTTAGCGCTTATTTGGCAACTCAAAAAGGACAATTAGGTCAACTGTTTTTAAATATGATTCCTCAAAACCCTATAGAATCATTAGCTAAAGGAGAAATGGTTCCGATTATTTTCTTTACTTTAATTTTTTCATTAGCATTATCAAAAGTCGGAGAAATTAACAGACCGATAGTTTCTTTCTTTGAATCCGTATTCGCCGCTACTATGAAAGTTACGGACTGGATTATGGTGTTTGCGGCACCCGGAATTTTTTCTTTAACAACTTGTGCGGTCGCTCATTACAGTCTTGGAATTTTCTCTTTAATCCTAAAATTTACATTAGTGGTTTTTGCAGGATTACTAATTCAATTGTTTGTTGTTTACCCGTTGATATTAAAATTCTTTAGTAAAGTTCCTGTTTTAAACTTTTATCTTGCGATAATTGAAGCATTATTGGTTGCATTCGGTACTGCAAGCAGCAGCGCTACACTTCCTTTAACAATGGCTTGTTGTGAAAAAAGAGGAATTTCAAACAAAATTTGCAGTTTTGTTCTTCCTTTAGGAGCAACGTTAAATATGGACGGTACTGCATTATTTCAAACTATGGCAGTTATTTTTATAACACAAGCATACGGTGTACCAATAGATTTTGTACAAATTCTTCAAATTATGGGATTAGCAATTATTGCCTCAAGTACAAGTGCCGGAATTCCGGGAACAGGTTTAATCACAATTGCATTGGTATTAAACGGATTAGGCTTAACCCCTCAACAATTGGTCGAAGGTTTCGCTTTCTTATTTGCAATTGAAAGATTAATAGATATGTTAAGAACAACAAATAACGTAGCCAGTGATGCTGTTGTTGCCGCAGTTATTGCAGATAACGAAAATGAAATTAATTATGATTTGTTAATGAATACAGAAGAATACAAAGACATAATTTAAATAAAAAAATAAAAAAATAAAAAATAAGGACTTTAAAAAGTCCTTATTTTTTAAATTAATCTACCAAAACTTGTTGAATTTCAACATTTGGTTTTCCCAAAACTCTCACCAATTCTAATACTGATGCTTTCATTTGACAACGTTGAGAAGTTCCGTTAAAAAAATCGGTATAAAAACAACCTTCACAAACACAACCTCTTTTGTAGCATTCTAACGCTGTATTAGTCCATCTTCTAACTGCAATTGATCTACCCATATCTCTGCTTCTAAGCACTAGACGTTCCTCCCTGATATATCCCTATTTAAATTTTATACTTATAAATTTAAATAGCATGTACATTCCCTTTTCTTATTAATATTATATACTTTTACAAACTCTTTTCAATATTTTTTATTCAATTATTACGTTATGATACAAAAAATAATAATATATCAATTTGCATATTATACGTATTTGTTGAATAAAACAGAGCAAGCTTTTTGCTTGCCCTGTTGTTTTATAAAATAATATTATTATCTGAAACTAATTGTTTGAAATTTTTTCATTAAACCTGATTTTATGGCTGAAATTTCTTTATCGATAGTATCATCGGTTAATGTAGCTTCTTCATCTTGGAGGGTTATTCTGTAAGCCATACTTTTAAATCCGTCTTGAATGTGTTCTCCTTCATAAATATCAAACAAATTAGAATTTTTGAAAATTTTTGAATTTGCACATTTTTTTATAGCCAACGTAATTTGTTCATTATTAATATTTTTCTCAATTGCAAATGAAATATCCCTTTGAACTTCAGGAAATTGCGGTAACTGTTTAAATTTTGCAACAGTTGTATTCGCTGCATTTATTAATTTACCAATATTAATTTCAAACAACATAACATTTTGATTAATTTTCATTTTATCTTTGATATTTGGGTAAATTTCACCAAAATAACCTATAGTTTCCGGCGTTTTCCCTAGCATAACAACTTTTGCACTTCTTCCCGGATGTAAATATTCACAATCATCGGCGACATGTAACTTAATTCTGTTTGATAAATTTAACATATCAAATAAATTTTCCATAAATCCTTTTAATGTATAAAAATCAGCTTTCTTTGGTGAATTCCATAAATTTTCATTCGTATCACCTGTAATTACACCGGATAACATTCTATTTTCTTCAACACCGCTATCTTTTTGAGTTGCAGCTTCTTTTATAAAATATGTTTTGCCAATTTCATATAACCAAATATTTTTTTGACCATTGTCAAAATTATATTTTAAAGTACTCAAAATATTAGCAACTGTTGTTTGTCTTAACATCGTGTGGTCTTCGGATTGCGGATTTTGAACAAAAACTGCTTTTTCTTTATCATAAGAAAGTCCGAATTGTTTTAAAATCGGTTCACCGATTAAAGAAGAAGTTACGGCTTCATTAAATCCGAATCCTAAAAATAAATTATTTATTTTTTTCAATAAAATATCTTCTTTTGTAATTTCCGGAGATTGTGTTTTTTTCGGTAAAGTCGGTTCAATTGAATCATAACCGTAAATTCTTGCAATTTCTTCAATTAAGTCGACTTCTTGTTTTACGTCGTTTACCCTAAAACTTGGTGTTTTAAATTTTGCGGCAGAATCATTTTTACCGACAACTTCAAAACCCAAATTTTCAAGAATTTCAATACATTTTGCAGCAGGAATTTCCGTTCCTAATATTCTTTTTACCTGATTAAATCTTAAAGTAATTTCTTGCGGTTCTACCGTATTTTTACCTGTTTCAACAATTCCGTCAACTTTTGCATTTGCATATTCAACAAGCAATTGCATAGCACGAAGAAGAGCGGGTTTTGTTGCTTCAATATCAACGCCTCTTTCAAATCTGGCGCAAGCTTCACTTTTATATCCGACACTTCTGTAATTTTTTCTTGTTGTATGCGGAGTAAAATATGCTGATTCAAGTACAATATTTTTTGTATTATTATCTATTTCCGAATTTTCTCCTCCGAATACACCTGCAATACAAACACCTTTTTCTCTTGTAGCGCATAAAACGGAATCAGTTGTTAATGTTCTTTCAATGCCGTCTAAAGTAACTATAGTTTCGCCATCTTTTGCTCTTCTGACACAAATATAACCGTTTAACTTATCCATATCAAAAGCATGCAAAGGTTGACCATATTCTAAAAGTACATAATTAGTAATATCTACGACATTATTTATAGAACGTATTCCTGAAGTTTCAAGACGTCTTGCCATCCATGCCGGAGCCGGTTTAATTTCAATATTTTTCATAAGTCCCGCTGCATAATATTTACAAGTATCTTCATCAATGATTTCCACTTCAAAGTCTGCGTTTTGTAAATTATTAGTATAATTTAATTTGGAAAAATTAAGTTTTTTATTGAATAACGAAGCTATTTCTCTTGCAACACCAACTACAGACATTTCGTCACCTCTATTTGGAGTAGGTGCAACATCAATTATAGTATCTTGTTTAATTTCCAATAAATCTTCTAATTTTTTACCTAAAGTTATATCTGAATATAATCTGTTTAAGATAAGAATACCGTCTTCTTCCTGCATTTTGCCCAAACCTAATTCATCTTGAGAGCAAAGCATTCCTTGTGATTCAACACCTCTGATAACAGCGGGAGTTAATTCAAACTGTTCCCCCGTTTTTCTGTTTAACACTTTTGAACCGACAGAAGCATAAGGAATAATTTGTCCGACTTCAATATTTTGAGCACCGCAAACTACTGTTTTTATTTCATTGCCCAAATCCACATCAACAAGATGCAATTTATCCGCATTCGGATGTTGATTTATTGCTTTTATTTGCGCCGTAACGATGTTTGAAAACTGCGCACCGACTGTTTCAACATCTTCGACTTCAAGACCGCTCATCGTAAGTTTATTTACTATTTCGTCAACTGTTAAATCACTAATATCTACAAATTCATTTATCCATTCTAATGATATTTTCATCTCATATTCCTTTTTATACGTATATATAAATTTTATTATAAAGAAACTTTTATGTCACCTTTAGATTATTATTCTGTTTTACAAAGTATATTTGATGGTATAAAATAATTTATAATGACTGATGATTTTAAAAAAAACATAGACTTAGAACTTATAAAAAAAGCAATTCAGGTCGAAGAAAAATTTAAGTATATTGATATTCAGGGAAAAGAAACTGCTTTTTCCAAGTTTATGTTAAAACAGATAAACTTAATTTATAAATATTCCGGAAAAAATGTTAAATGGTTGCCTGTAATCGAGGCATTTGAACGTTATTCACAAGAAAATTTTTTTCAACGAAAAAAAATTATTGCGAGATTTGTTGATGTTTTAAAACAAGAATTAGCCCCGAAACAAGAAATGAAATCTGAGAATAATGCTGGAGATGATATTTTTTATTCGGATGTGATTATGCTAAAGGGAGTCGGACCGAAATTCGGTTATTTATTAAATAAAATCGGAATTTTTTCTGTTTTTGATTTAATTTCTTATTATCCTAAAAAATACATTGATTATTCGTCACGTTGTTTAATAAAAAATATAAAAGAGGGCAGTTCCGTAACAATATATGCAAAAATAAGCTCGGTAAAAACATTTACAACCAAAAACGGACTGACAATTATTAAAGTAATAATTGAAGATGAATCAGGCGCAATGGAATTAAATTATTTTTATTCCAAAATAAATCGTTATTCAATTGAACGATATAAATCACAATTTCCTGTCGATGCCGGCATTATTGTTTCAGGTACGGTAAAACGTGACGGTTATTCGGGAATGCTTACGATTGACAAGCCCCAACATCAATTAGTAAGTGAAAATACCTATGATAATGACAATTTAAATATTGCAAGGATTGTACCGGTTTACCCGCTTGTTGAAAATCTGAATATAAAAGCCCTAAGAAAAGCTATTAAAAATGCTTTAGAAATTTATTCAACACAAATTAAAAATTTATTACCCTCTTATTTGATAAAAAAATATAATCTTTTTAATAAACGGGAAGCTTTAAATTGCATACATTTTCCGAACAATAACGAAGATTTGGAAAGAGCAAGATATACACTGATATTTGAAGAATTTTTCTTATTACAATTAAAACTTTTATTTCTACGAAAAAAAACATACGAATCTTTTAAAACCGTTTCCATCAATATAAAAGATGACGGATTGGTAAATAACTTTATAAAAAATTTACCGTTTGAATTAACAACTTCACAAAAAAGAGCGGTAAATGAAATATTGAATGATATTAATTCGGATAAACCAATGCAAAGATTATTACAAGGTGACGTAGGAAGCGGAAAAACAGTTGTTGCATGCATTATGCTTTTAACCGCAATTGAAAACGGATTTCAAGCAGCAATTATGGCTCCTACCGAAATATTAGCACAACAACATTTTAACAACTTTGTAAATTGGCTTACTCCGTTGGGAATTAACATCGGATTATTTACTTCATCAAACTCCCAAAAGACTAAAAACAAATTACAAAAAGATTTACTAAACGGACAAATAAACATTGCAGTCGGAACTCATTCTTTAATTCAGGATAATATAGAATTTGCAAATTTAGGTGCGATTGTAATAGACGAACAACACCGTTTCGGAGTAAAACAACGTAATTCATTAAGACAAAAAGCACAAATTCCGCAAATGTTAACAATGACTGCAACTCCAATTCCAAGAACATTAGCTCTTTCTGTCCACGGTGATTTGGATTTAACGGTAATTGATGAATTACCGAAAGGAAGAAAACCAATTAAAACAATTTTACTTTCAGCTTCCGAACGAAAAAAAGCGTTAAATTTAATAAAAGACGAAATAGACAAGGGACATCAAGCTTATATTGTATTTCCTTTAATAGAAGAATCCGAAACATTATCGGCAAAAGCAGCCACGAAAGAAGCAGAAAACTTGCAAAACGGATTTTTTAAAAATTATAAAGTCGGACTTTTACACGGCAAAATGAAAACAGATGAAAAAGATAAAGTTATGTCTGATTTTAAAAATAAAATATACGATATTCTTGTTGCTACGACAGTTGTTGAAGTCGGAGTTGATGTACCAAATTCAACGGTTATTGTTATTGAAAATGCGGAAAGATTTGGCTTATCACAACTCCATCAATTACGAGGCAGAGTAGGAAGAAGTTCGCTGCAATCTTACTGTATTCTTATTTCTTCAACAAGAAATGAAGAAACAAGAACAAGATTAAATGTACTGACAGAATCAAATAACGGTTTCATAATCGCGGAAAAAGATTTGGAAATAAGAGGCCCCGGAGAATTTTTAGGTGTAAGACAAAGCGGATTGGTTGAATTACATCTTGCTGATTTAACAAAAGATATAGACATATTAGAACAAGCAAGGGCAGAAGCGAAAGAATTCGTCGAAACGATATCTGTATCGGATTATCCTCGGGAATTACAAAAATACATAAAGGCAAACATTACAATAACCCAAGAATTTGCAGATTAAATTTTTTCATATACAAATAACGTCCAATCTCCGGATTGTGTTACTCTATAAATTTTAAATTCATCTTTTAACGAAAATAAAAGATTATTTTTTAACGACGAAAACACTAAGAAAATAAAAGGTACCTGATTATACAGTATATCATCTTCCTCTATATCAAGAATCGTTTCTCTGTTTAAAAAAGCAACGGAATCAAGGAATACCAAACCGATTTTATCGCCTTTTTCGGTTTTTGTAATTAAATTATCATAAGAAAATTTTTGAATATTTGAATTCGGGAATTCCTTTAATAATTTTCTATATAATACTTTTCCGTTTTTTATTGTATTGAAATAATCTTCGTCATTAAATACAGTATAGTTAAAATTAAATTTGTTTATCGAAAGAAAATTAAAATCAGTATCTTTATCTAAATATTTTGTAAATTTTTCTTTATCATAATAAGTAAGAACAACGGTATCTCCGTTTTTTAATCCCGAATGTTTTAATAATTGAATCACAATATTATTTCCTTCTGTCCTTATAAGCTTTGGCGCAGAAGTGTTTGAAAAAATCAAATAAGATAAATTTAAAATTAAAAATGTACAGATTATTATAATCCCTGCCTTTTTTGATGATATTTTTTCAAATCCCAATGAAAGCATTAACAACAAAACAGGATATATTTCTATGGAATATTTTGTTATCAATACCATTTTCCCTAATATAGAAAACAAAATTAATACAAAGAAGAAAGCAAAACATACATATAACAAATAATTCAACTTCGTATTTCGTTCTTTATAAGCATTAACTATTGAGTTTATTGCAATTGCCAAAGGAATTATTCCAAAAATTACAAACGAATTTTCTAAATATTTAGAAAAAGAAGAAAATGTATTTATAATATTTGTTTGAATAGGAGAAAAATAATCCGTTAACGTTAAAAATATTTTTAAAAATGAAAAATTTGACCAAAATTGCGAAAGGTTTTTAGATAAACCGATATTAATTAAAAGAGGAGAAACACAAATTAAAAATCCGAACAAACATAACAATAATTTATAAAATATTTTTTTATCAAAATTTTTAAAATTTTCTTTTTTTAACAAAAGAAATAATGCAGATATGATGAAAAAAGAAAATATAACCCCAAGTGTATGAGTAAATATTAATAGGGCATTAAGGCTCAAAAAAATCGAAATATTCTTTTTTGACGAATTATTAATACTTTTTATAAAAAATAAAACAATAAGTGATGTAATTAGAAAGATAAGTGAATATAATCTGATTTCTTGAGCAAAATATATACAAAACGAACTTATAGCGGTCAAAAAGGCTGCAATATAGCCTGTTTTCTCATTTTTTAATTCTTTGCCCGCTAAATACATTGTAAAAATACTTATAACCGACGGCAAAACCGAAGAATATCTGAGTGCCAAATCACTATCCCCAAAAAATAACATCCAAATTTTTAAATATACAAAATAAAACGGAACATGACAATTATCAATAATTCTTTTTATAAAAACTTTAATATTATCAGCCGAAGCTATATACCAACCGACATATTCGTCATTCCACATTCCTTGAGGTTTATCAAGAAACCATAATCTGAAAATTATTCCTATAATCAATATTAAAAATAAGTAAAAGTTTTTTTTATTTGGCATGTCTTTTATTTAAATATTTATCTAATATAATTATTTTATCATACGAGCGAATTTTAGAAATGAAATTAATAATACAAATACCTTGTTATAATGAAGAAATAGCGCTTCCGGTAACACTATCAAAACTTCCGGAAAAAATTGACGGAATTGATGAAATAGAAGTTTTAATTTCCGATGACGGAAGTACGGACAGAACAGTCGAAATTGCAAAGTCTTTCGGTGTTAAACATATTGTTACAGCAACTCATCACAGAGGCTTAGCGACAACTTTTGTTGCAGGGTTACAACGAGCATTAAAAGAAGGTGCGGATATTATTGTAAACACGGATGCTGATAATCAATATTGCGCCGATGATATAGAAAAAATAGTCAAACCGATAATTGAAAAAAAAGCGGATATAGTAATAGGTGCAAGACCGATTAACGAAATAAAACAATTTTCAAAATTAAAAAAACTTCTTCAACGTTTAGGCTCAAAAGTTGTAAGAATGTTGTCTTCAACGGGAATTGAAGATGTTCCGAGCGGTTTTCGTGCTTTTTCAAGAGATGCAGCTCTTGCAATAAATGTTTTTGATAATTATACATATACCATTGAAACCGTTATTCAATCAAAAACAAAAGGATTACATATTATTTCAGTGCCAATTCGAGTAAATTCCGGTTTTAGAAAATCAAGATTAGTAAAAAATATTTTTACGTATATCCAAAAAAACTCTTTTACAATGTTAAGAATGTTCATAATTTACAGACCGTTCAGATTTTTCGCAATAATCGGCGGCTTGATATTCTTATCGGGACTTATATTGTTAATAAGATTTTTATTATACTATTTTCTTGGTTCCGGAGAAGGGCATATTCAATCATTAATTATATCATCAATTCTTATCATAACCGGATTTCAAACCTGTCTTTTTGGTGTACTTGCCGACCTTATGGCTATTAACAGAAAATTAATAGAAGACGTTCAAATAAGAACAAGAAAGTTAGAAAATAAATAGTCTATATATATTACCTTTTTGGCTAACATCCTTTTATGAATAATTATAGATAATTTTTATATGAGAAAAATTATAATAATTGTTGTTATGTTGTTTATTCCGCAAATTGTTTTTGCAGATGTAAGCGAATATATAAATTCTTTTTTGGAAAATTTTGAAAATGAAAGCTACAGAATGTATTCTGACATTTTAAAAGCCGGAACGCAAATGTCTGATATTGAAAAACAATTAATTTTAGATAAAGAAATATCAGAGGAATTAAATACACCTTTTTTATATTCAGACTTGGGAAATTGTATAAAAATAGCACTTGAAAAAAATTATGAAATTCAAATTAACGATGCTTATAAAAAACAACAATATTGGTTATACAAAAACTCACAATTTCAATTATTACCAAATCTTTACTACAACTATGACATAAAAAAACTGGAAGGAAGATATTTAGTCGGCGGCATTGTAGCGACAACAACAAGCGAAATTCCGATACAAAGTTTGGTTGTTCTTGAATGGTCTACTATTAATCAGGGAAAATATTTCTTTTTATTATCTCAAACGAAAAACATGTTTAAATCTTCTGTTTTTAATTTAGAATTTTCAAAAGAAGAAGTCATAAAAAACACCGTACTTGCTTATTATGATACTTTAGAAAAAAAATTAGAAATGGAAGTTCAAAAAATTAATTTATATGACAGGTTGGAGCAGTTAAAATACACTAAAGCACGATTTGATAGCGGATTAGGAACTTTATATGATGTAAAAAGAGCGCAAGCGGAAGTGGCGGGAGCACAACAAGATTACACAACAACTTTAAATGCATTACGATTAAACCAAGCTGCACTTGCAAACATTATCGGTATTGAAATTTTAGACGGAATTTATCCTTTTGAAACAAGTGTGGATCAAAGAGTTTTGATTAATCCTGATTGCAGTATTGATGAATTATACAAACAAGCTCTTATGTCCAGAGAAGATATAAAAGCGAAAAAAGCCGAAATTAATGCATACAAAGCACAAAGAAATTCAAATTATTCCGATATTATTCCCGCTATGACATTTTCATATCAAAACGGACTTGTAGGTACAAAACGTTCAGGAATGAGCGATCATAACAGTATTACATTTGATTTAAAATTACCTTTCGGACAAAATTTATATATGGGAACAATTACGAAAATAAAATCAGATACTGCACTTGTTAAAGCAAAAAAACTGGAGTTAATTAATTTAGAAAGACAAATAAAAGAAAATATTTTATCTTATTATTATGATTCTATAAATTCGTTAAAAAAAATTCAAGCGGCAAAAATTGAAGTTGAAGCGGCAAATGTCAGTTTGGATTTATCACTTGCAAATATGAAAGCGGGTGATGCCACTTTTATTGATGTAATTGCTTCTCAAAATTTAAAAGTTCAATCAAATATCAATTTGATAAAAAATATGATAGAATATAACAGAGCACAAACTAATTTATTATTTGAAGTCGGTATTTTAAGTCCTAAAAACGTTTTAAGAGGTTACAAATCCCAATTTTATTAAGTGGTAATTATATGTATTCTGATTTATTAAATAATTTAAAAAACTTTTTTTTACAAAAAAAACATTCTTCAATGGAAAATGAAATTTTTGAACAACCTGATATTGTACAAAACTTGATCAATAAACATATCAAAGATTGTAAAATTGTTAATATCGATTTACCCGAAAATATAAATTCAATTGCCTTGATAGCAAGCGGTTCTTCTTATCACGCAGCAACAATTGCCGCTAATTATTTAAGAACAACCGTACATATAAAAGCTCAATCTTATTATGCAAGCGAATTATCTTTGCAACCGACAATTGATACAGATGATGAAACATTATACATTTTTATTTCTCAATCGGGCGAAACTTTTGATACGAATAATACATTAAACAAAATTGCAAAAAAAACGAATAAAACTTTATCAGTTACTAACGCACCGAACTCAACATTATATAAAAATACAACTTATAAAATTTTCGTAGATGCCGGAGTTGAAAAAGCAATTGCATCTACGAAAGCAGTTATGGCACAATTAGTATGCTTGTTGTTAATATCTTTAAAAATTATGCAAAGCAAACAAATTCAATCAAACGAAATAATCGAAGATTTAAAAAATACACCATCCGTAATAAAACATGTTTTCGAAAATCGTAAAAATATTAAAAAATTTGCAAAAAAAATGACGAAATATAATAATGCGGCAATTCTTGCATCAGGTGTATTTTACCCTTTGGCGAAAGAAAGTGCATTAAAAATCAAAGAAACTTCTTATATAAATACAACCGCATATCCTACCGGCGAATTTTTGCATGGTCATATAGCCATTTTGAATAAAAAATGTGCCGTTCTGGCAATTGTTAATAATTTAAATGCAGATTTCACTTTTAGTGTAATTTCAAAAATAAAAAAGAATTATAATACGGATACTTTGATTATTTCCCCCTCTTTTTTATTTAATAAATTAAAAGATAATACAATTTTTGTAAATTCAAATTCGGATATAGATTTTCTTTTCGGCGCATTAGTTGTTATTCAACTTTTAGCATTAGAAACTTCTTTTATGCTAAAAAGAAACATTGATAATCCGATTGGTTTATCAAAAATTGTAAAATGATGTTAATATTTTGTAATATTTAAAAAAAAAACAGTCAAAAAATTTTTTGTTTTTGTTTTTTATTACTTGGGTATCATGAACATTACAACGAATTTATATAATGCTTTAAATATTTCAAATAACTTACAAAAGATTAAAAATACGTCTTTTGGAGTTTCTTGTCCTAATTTGGCGCCATTGAGCAAAGATACCGTTTCTTTCTCGGGCAGAGCCTCTTTATCGGGTTCAAGTATGGTTTTTGCACCGTCATTGGGTAATTGTCATAAAGTTTCAAATAACGCAATGCCTGCTCAATACTATCTGGATTCTCTTTTGAAAAAATATTTAAAATCAGTAATTGATGATGAGCGCAAAATCGTAAATTATTCGGTAAGAACAAAAAGAGCAAACAGTATTAAAGAAAAAGTTGTCAGTAAATATGATAAAATTCACAAACAACAATCAGAAATGTTTGCAAAACAAGTTTTATCCGAATTAAAAAATCATTATCAAGTAAACAACAATATTTCCGATGATAAACTTCTTGAACAAATTATTCGTTCTATAGACTACATCAATTATTCTCAAAAAATAATGCCGTATCAAAATCCTGATATTGTATTAGAACAGGTAATTTCGGATTTTAAAGGAGATAATTCATTCTCATTTAATTCTAATTCTGACAAAGCGAATGAAAAAATATATAATGAAATTTTGTCGAAATTAGAAGAAAAAGCAAATGAATTACCAAAAGATTTCAGATTTCCGTCTGACCCTACAACAATAAAAGGTATAAAATCTTATGCCAGAGATATTGTAGGGGCAAGAATTGTTCTTGAGCATTCTTCTGATGAATCGGCCGCTTTTGATGTTTTAAACGGACTTATGCAAGCCGCAAAAGACGGTAAATTAAAAATTACAACAATTGAAAATCATATTCCGTCTAAAGACAAATTACCTGAAGGTAAGACATTATTAGATTATGCATATACTTCAAAATCACAACTTTCGGCATTACAAAAAGCTTCAGGTGCAAAATTAATTAACAACGAATCAAAAACAGGGTATATGGCTATACATATTAATGTTGAATTTGATGATGAAGAATTTAATCGGTATAGAGGTATTTATGGCGGCTATGGCGGGGAAATTCAAATTATCGGGCATGACGTTAAAATATTAAAAGATATTGAAGATTTATGTTATAAAATAAAAGATAACAAAGCTGTCGCAGGCGAAGCATATCAAGAATTTAAAGATTATTTCACAAAATACTATAATGATTCAAACAAAAAAGATTTTGATGACTATACTTATTCTTTGTATTTGCACCAACGTGAAATTACAAAAAATGCGGATAAAAACAATTCGTTTCCGACAATTGAAGAACTTGGCTTTGCAGACAAAATACCGAAAGAATTAGATTTTAATAATTTGAAAAAAATTAAAAATAAATGTGATAAAAGACAAGAAATTCTTGACAAAGAACAATTTGAACAATTACAAAAAAAAGATAAAACATCACAAAGCAACAAGATATTTACTCAAGGAAATATCAGAACTATGATGTGCGTATTGCAAAATAAACTTAATTCTTAATTTCGTATAATTTTAATTTTTATCTGTATTTTTAACAACCAAGTTTGTAAATTTGGTTAAATATGGAATATAAAATATTTTTCCCAATACAACACCCCAAATTATATATACAATTAACAATGTTACTAAAAATTGTTCTAATGTAAATGAAATATGGAATATAGGCAATTTAATAATTTTTATTGTGTATATAAAATTTATTAATGCAGCAACTATACCTAAAAAAGGTATTTTAGCTAAAATCATTAAAACGGTAGTCATTGCAAATCTAAAAAAAGCAAGAAATACAGAAATTATCATAGATTGTATAATGTTATACATTAAGAAAAATTTTAATTTCTTTTTTGCGGAAATTGCGACTAAATACCACACCAAACCAACAATACCGAAAGTAATATATGTAAGTACTGAAATAATTTTTTCTATAGGGTGTATAACTGTTTTATTTTGCATTTATTTTCTCAACTTATTATAAAATTAGCATATCAAAAAAATACAAAATATTAAATATTAAATCGTGTAGCAAACATAAAAATATTCGAATCCGCTTTTTTATCTTCACATCGTCTTGTATAATTAATTAAAAAATGCAAGTTTTTATATGGTTTATATGTAATTCCGGAAGTATATTCCAAAACATTACTGTTTGAGATTTTTTTATTTTTGTCAAAAAAGTCATATCGACCGATTACAGATATTTTAGGTGTTAAATCATAAGAAACAAACGTATAAAATCCGTTAGCTTTATTTTGTGAATATTTTACACCGTTATATCCGTCGGCATTTGCATATTCAGCTTTTATGTGAAACTTTTTATAATCATAACCGGTGAATATTGAAAAAACATTATAAGAATTATAATATTTACCTGTATTAAAGCTGCCTCCAAGTTTTAAATCACCTGTTTTATCCGAATAATTTTCAAGAGGTTTAAAATAAATTGAACCTGCGAAATCAGAACCTTTTCCGAAATGACGCATATATCTTGTACTGTCATAAACACCAATATCATATTGTGCATATTTATAATTACCGATGTTTCTAACGCCCATACTTCTGCCGTCACCGAAAAATCTACCGATTTGAGAACGAGAAACCGTTTCTAAATCAAATACGGATAATGAGCCGTTGTATGTAACAGGCAATCTGGCACTTTGTCCTACAATTATTTTTTGATTTTCATTTAAAATTTGTGTGAAATTCAATTCCGATATTTTCTGTGTAAAAGCATTCGAATGATTTTCCACATCTCTGAAACAATTAATAACAAAATTAAATTCAGATTTGTTATCATTAAATTTCATATTAAATTTTGGTTCAAAATCTGTAACATCGAAAACTTTTGACGTATGATAATTCGGAACTTTTGTAAAATCAAGCTTTCCCTGATAAAAAAAGCCTAACTTAATTGAATTTATTTTGGAATTTTCAAATTTTAATCCGTCCTGAGAAAATAATTTAAGTATCGGACTTACATCTTGATTTTCTTCAATTTTTCCGTAATAAACATCGGAAAAATACTCCATACCTCTTTCTTTATTTCCTTTTTCAAGCAAAATTTCTTCAACCGCAAATACGTTTGAAGCAGAGAAAACAAAACACATTAATAATATAATTATTCTATTTATCATTTTAATTTAATAAAGTTCGTCAATTTAAAATTTTGCTAAAATACTCAATAGTTTGTAACAAACCTGTTTTTACATTAACAGTCGGTTGCCAATTTAATTTTTCTTTAGCCAGTGAAATATCCGGCTCTCTTTGAATCGGATCATCTTTTGGTAAAGGTTTAAAAATAATTTCCGAATTTGAATTTGTTAATTCTATAATTAATTTGGCGAAATTTAAAATTGAACGTTCGTCTGGGTTTCCCAAATTTACGGGTCCGATAAATTTTTCCTGATTATTCATTAATTTAATTAATGCATCAACTAAATCAGATACATAACAAAAAGAACGAGTTTGAGAACCGTCCCCGTATACTGTAATCGGTTCGTTTTTTAAGGCTTGAATAATAAAATTAGAAACTACTCTGCCGTCATTTATTGCCATTCTCGGTCCGTATGTATTAAAAATTCTTGCAATTCTTATATCCACGTTATTTTGTCTGTAATAATCCATCATCAATGTTTCAGCACAACGTTTTCCCTCATCATAACAGCTTCTTATTCCGATTGGATTTACATTACCCCAATAAGATTCAATTTGAGGATGTATATGAGGATCTCCGTATACTTCACTTGTGCTTGCTTGTAAAATTGTTGCTTTACATCTTTTTGCAAGTCCCAACATATTTATTATACCCATAACCGAAGTTTTTATTGTTTTTATCGGATTATATTGATAATGTACAGGTGAAGCAGGGCAAGCCAAATTATATATTTGGTCAACTTCCGCCAAATATTCATTTATAATATCATGCCTGACAAGTTCAAACCTGTTATTACCTATTAAATGTCTTATATTATCTTTAGACCCCGTAAAAAAGTTATCCAAACAAATTACATCATTACCTTCCGCTAAAAGTCTTTCTGATAAATGCGAACCAATAAATCCGGCTCCACCCGTTATTAAAATTCTTTTCACGTTATTATCCTTTACATTACTGCATTTGTATTATTACTAAATTGCATTTGATACAAATGTTTATAAAAACCACCGTCTAAATTGATAAGTTCATCGTGAGTACCTGTTTCAACAAGTTCACCATTATTTATAACACCAATGCGGGAAGCATTTTTAATTGTAGATAATCTGTGTGCAATTACAAAAACGGTTTTGTTTTTTATTAAATTATCAAGGGCTTTTTGAACAACCGCCTCAGATTCATTGTCAAGCGCCGAAGTAGCCTCGTCCAAAATAATAATATCGGCATTTCTTATCATTGCTCTTGCAATAGCAACTCTTTGTCTTTGTCCGCCGGATAAAGT
>CAZGRH010000009.1:0-19941 GCA_964527005.1 uncultured Muribaculaceae bacterium
ATTTTAAAAATGATGGAGAATATCTCGAAAAAATAGCATTATTGGCAAAAACTATCGACAAAAATGACGACTCATTAAAATATTGGGAAGAATTAGTTAATTTAAATCCGAATTCTTTGGTTGCATATTCCGAATTATTAGATATGTATATTAATACAAACAAATATAAATATTATTTAACAAGAGCAAAATATAAAATTTTAAATCAACAAGTATCTCAATCAATTGATGACTACAAAAAAGCCATTAATTCCACAACCGAAGAAGAAGAACTGATTAATGCAAGATTTTTACTTGCAAAAGCTTATGAACATGTTAACGAAATTCAAAAAGCGATTGATGAATATTACAGATTAATTGAACATAAAGACGATATCGCAATTTATTATAAACTTGCAACTTTATATGCTCAAACGGGCGACAGATATTCCGCAATAAATATATTAGAAAGAGGAATTAAAGCGTTCCCCGATGTCGATGAATTTTCTGAATATTTAGCAAGTTTATACATAAAAGAAGGACAATACGATAAAGCGATTGAATATGCAAAAGCCGATTTCACAAAAATAAAAGCATATTTAATGAAAGGTGATAATGATACGGCATTTCAACTTCTTGAAAAAATTGAAAACAAATCAGATGCTAACTACCCTGCATTGATGGCAGAATATTATTTTAATTTAAAAAATTGGGAAAAATGCAATGAACTCATATCTCAATTTAATGAATTATCACCGCAAAATCCATTGGTCTACCAAATGAAAGCACTGGTTGCTGACGAAAATAATGATTCTTACGGGTATCATTTTAATATGGGAAAATGTTATTCTTACAAACAAAACTATGAATTGGCACTTGCCGAATATTTAAATGCTCACAGATTTAATCCCGAAAAAACGGAAGCAATTTCAGAAATCATTAAAATCAATGAAGCTTCAGGTGACAAAACAAGTTTAATGGAATTTTACGAAAAATTATACAGACAAGAACCCGACAATATAATCGCACTTAAAGGTTTAGGCGATGTATATTCGGATATGTACGAGTTTAAAAGTGCTTTAAACTACTACAATAAATTAATAAAAATAAACGATAGCGATTATAATGTTTATTATAAAATGGGAATTTGCTATGAAAAATTAAAAAATACAACAGAAGCAAAATCTTGTTACGAAAAATATATGGCAAAAGCTCCATTATCACCGGATATTGAAAAATTAAAAGAAAAAATAGCAAAAATGGGAAATACCGTTAATACACCCGTTCAGGAAGAAGAAGGATTTATTGATAAAATCATGAGATTTTTCAATAAAAATTGAAATTATGCAAGTAGATAAAATTAATACAATTAATTTTGATGTAATTTATAGCGTATTAAGTTCAAATGCAATTTCCAATGAAGAAAAAAGAAATTTTATTTCTACAAATCGTTCGGAAATTAAACATGTAATGAACAACGTTATAAATGAAATCGATTTTAAATTTTTAATGGAAAACAGAACATTAAAAAAATTTCATCCGTTAAGAAATTCTTACACAAAATGGGGTGATAAAATCATTTTGGCAAAAGCACTAAATATTTCAACCGCTCAAGTTTCAAGATATATTAAATCAATCAAAGACTCAATTAACGCTTTATCGAATACGGATTTTCTTCCCGCTTCAAAAGCGGAAATGATTAAAACTTACGTATACAGACATGGTTCAAAAGATGAACTTGTCGCTTTTTTGGATTATGAATTAAAAAAAACCAAAGATATTCAAAAATGTTTATATAATACTTTGACATATTACACGGGCGGAGTCGCTGATTATTTTATTCGTCCTATTCATCGAATGGATAACAAAACACTTTTAAAAATATTTCACGTAATAACAAAAAACATAGAATTAGCGCAAAAAAACGGTTCAATTTCACAAGAATACAGTAATAAACTTGCAAAAACTGCACTTGTAAGAATTTATGAAATCCAAAATAACTCAAAACTGATTAATGCAATAAAAACTCGTGATATATTAAAATAATAAATATTGCGAAAATTAAATACTCATAATTTTATTGTTTTAAAATCCCAAAGATAATCCGGCGCAAATATTTATTGATTGTCCTGTAATTGTTTTTGACTTATCCGAAATTAAAAATTCACACACTGAAGCAATTTCTTCCGGCAATACAAATCTTCTTTGCGGAATTGTTTCAATTATTTCTTCTTTTGAAAAATCTTCTTCCAAATTTTCATTATTGATTAATTCAGTATCAACCCAACCGGGGTTTATGATATTAACTGTAATATTATCCTGAGCAAGTTCAAGTGCCAAAGATTTTGTTAACCCCGTTAAAGAAGCTTTTGTCATGGAATAAACGGAAGCATTAGCTTCACCCATAACTCCCGATATTGAACCTATATTTATAACTCTGCCCCATTGTTTATTTTTCATTATTTTTACAACATTTTTTGTTAGCATATACGGTGCAATTGTATTTAATTTTATACTTGCCATAATATCATCATTATGCATTTTTTCAATTGGAGAATAAAAATAAACCCCCGCATTATTAATCAATACATCAATATCCGTATTTAATTTTTTTAAAAGTTCATCAGGTGCATTATCATCGCACAAATCAATTGCAACATAACCTGCAAATTTATTTTCATTACACAAATTTTGAAGTTTTTTTTCAAATCTGCCGGTTATATACACATTATGATTTTTAGACAAATATTTAGCAATTGCCAACCCTATTCCTTGAGATGACCCTGTAATTAATATATTTTTTTTATCCATAATTCGC
Organism: uncultured Muribaculaceae bacterium; assembly: GCA_964527005.1. Taxonomy (GTDB): domain Bacteria; phylum Cyanobacteriota; class Vampirovibrionia; order Gastranaerophilales; family Gastranaerophilaceae; genus Avigastranaerophilus. The sequence continues at coordinate 2,798 of CAZGRH010000009.1, forward strand.
ATTCGCAATAAAATTTAACAGTGACATTTTAAAAGAATTAATTAACTCTTGTTTATCATTATCTTCCGCAATTCTTAAAAATTCAATACAAGTATGAAGATTATAATTTTTATCATACCATCTTGAATATTTCGGCGGAGCATTATCCGTTAATTTTTGAATTTGTTCATCAAACTTATCTTGATATTTTTTAAGCATAATTTGAAGAAAATCTTGCGCAACCAACTCCAAATCATTCTTATCAAGAGTTTCTAATATAAGAATAACTTGTTTTAAATCAGCATATTTATCATACCAACGATTATAATCCATAATTTAACCCGCCGGCCAAGTAAATTCTCTGCCCGCCATAACATGCACATGAATATGGAACACCGTTTGTCCCGCTTGTGCACCCGTATTTACTACAGTTCTGTATTCTTTTATACCAAGTTGCGCCGCAATTTTCGGAATAACCGAAAAAATATCACCAAATGCCTCTTTCGTATCAATTTCATTTAAAGAAGAATAATGTTTTTTTGGTATAACCAAAAAATGAGTCGGTGCTTGCGGGTTTAAATCATTAAAAGCAACTGTTTTTTCATCTTCATAAATCAGATTAGTACTAATTTCTTTATTCGCAATTTTACAAAAAATACAATCATTATTCATTCGATTTCTCCAATTAAACTTATACTCTAATTATATCAGATTTTTTAATTTCTGTTTATAGTAAAATTTAAAAGTAAGATAAAAATTCAGGTGTATTAAATGATTAACAAATTAATGACGGATACAATAAGTGCGATTGCAACTCCCATAGGGAACGGAGGAGTCAGTATTGTTCGTTTATCGGGCGATAAATCATTTGATATAATAAACAAAATATTTTCTACGCAAAATTTAACTTCTCATAAAATCTATCATGGTTGGATAAAAGAAAATAATGAAAAAATTGACGAAGTAATCGTTTTACCGTTTAAAGCGCCTAATAGCTATACGGGAGAAGACGTAATCGAAATTCAATGTCACGGCGGCATTCATATTACAAATAAAATTCTTGATTTAACAATAAAAAACGGCGCAAGATATGCAGATAAAGGCGAATATACAAAACGAGCATTTTTAAATCATAAAATTGACTTATCACAAGCAGAAGCGGTTTTGGACTTAATTCATGCCCAAACAGAAACATTCGCAATTGCGGGAGGAAAAAATTTATTCGGAAAATTATCTCTGGAAGTCGGGAAAATAAGACAAGAAATAATTGATTTGTTATCCGTAATTATAGCTGCAGTTGATTTTCCGGAAGATGTAAAAGAACCTGATTATAAATTTTTAGAAAACAAAATTGAAAATATATTAGGGAAAATAAATCATATATTAAGTTTTTCAAAAAGTTCCAATGTCTTTAGACAAGGTATAAAAATTGTTTTGGCGGGCAGACCGAATGTCGGAAAATCATCTTTATTTAATGCACTTTTAAACTTAGAACGTGCAATTGTAACTGATATTGCAGGAACTACTCGTGACGTAATTCAAGAAACACTTGATATAGACGGAATTGCCGTTACTATAATCGATACTGCAGGTATTCGTGATGATAATAACATTAATAAAGTTGAAGCAATCGGCATTGATTTTTCAAAAAAATATGTTCAAGAAGCCGATATTGTACTATTTTTATATGATTTAAAAGATGGTTTTACAGAAAAAGACAAAGAAATTTTTGAAACCATAAAAGATAAAAATTATATAAAAATTGCTACTAAAGCCGATTTAACTCAAGCAAAAGACAATGAAGCAATTTGTATATCGGTTAAATCAGGCGAAAATTTTGATATTTTAAAACAAAAAATTAAATCCGCCGTTATTTCACAAAACCTTACGGAAGTTGAATTTATTACAAACCAAAGGCAACAAAAATGTTTGGAAGAAACAAAAAATGCACTGATTAATGCACTAATAGCCACTCAAAATGAAGAAATTCAAGATTTAATATCAATTGACATAAAGTCCGCATTAATGTTTATTTCCGAAGTATCGGGAGAAGTTATCACCGACGATATTTTAAATAACATCTTTAGCAATTTTTGTATCGGCAAGTAATTTATCCACATTTTCCATAATTTCAGTAACGGAAATTTCTTCCATACAAGGCGCATATATTTGGTTTTTACTTTTAATATATTTACATTTTCTTCTGTTACAAGGAACACAAGATTTTTTTGATGAAATATTTATTCCGTTACAATAACATCCGGTACGACCGGACGGCATAGAACCGTACAAACCGATGGATTTAACCCCCAATGCGCTTGCAATATGCAAAGGTCCGGAATCTCCCGAAATCATCAAATCACCTTGAGAAATTATTCCGCAAGAATTTACCAAAGAAAGCTCGCCTATAAAATTAATCGAATTTTTAATTTGATTTAAAGAAGAAAGAATTTCTTTATCTTCTTTTGCACCGTTCAAAATAATTGTTCCGTCATATTTTTTTTGAATTAAATTTCCCAGTTCAATCCATTTATCAACAGGATAAGTTCTGCCTTTACGTTTTGATAAAACCCCACCTGCATTAATTATTACAATCGGTGATTTTAAATTTTTCACTTTTTCTTTTGCAAAATTTATTGTTTCTTTCGGCAAAAATAATTTTAATTCATTTTCTTCAGGCATATTCGGAAATGCCTTTAATCCTGTTTGCCAAAAATTTTTAACGGCATGTACTTTAAAAGTCTTTTTATATGTTAATTTGTTTTTTATACCCGAAAAGAATATTAATCCTTTAAATTTTAAAGATGGTTGCAAATTTATAACCAAATCATAATTTTCAGCTCTTAACTTTCTGGCAAAATTTTTTGCATAAGCGGAAAATAATTTAAATTTAGGATTAATTGTTAAAATTTTGGTTAAATCTTTATCATCAATTAATAAAGGAAAAATTAATTCACTTGTAAGATAATGAATTTCAACTTGCGGGTCAATTTTTTTTATTGAACGAAACAATGCCGAAGTATGAACAACATCTCCAATTGCACCTACACGTATAATTAAAATTTTTTTAATTTTATTTTCCATATTTTACTCGCACTAAAAATTTCTTTTTAAAACACTTGCCAAAGCTTTTAATTCGTTAAATAATTGTGCGAACTGTTCGGGATATAATGATTGCGCTCCGTCACACAGTGCAGTTTCGGGAGAATTATGAACTTCTATTATTAAACCGTCCGCTCCTGCCGCTACAGAAGCTTTTGACATAGGTGCAACTTTATCTCTCAAACCGGTAGCATGACTCGGATCAACAACTATCGGAAGATGGCTTAATTTTTGAACAACCGGAATTGCGGATAAATCTAATGTATTTCTTGTGCTTGGTTCGTATGTTCTTATACCTCGTTCGCACAAAATTACTTCTCTATTTCCGCCGGACATAATATATTCCGCAGACATCAATAATTCTTCAATAGTAGCGCTTAAACCTCTTTTTAATAAAACCGGCTTCCTTATTTCTCCCAAACTTTTTAAAAGATTAAAATTTTGCATATTTCTTGCACCAACTTGCAAAATATCAACATATTTTAAAAATACCGGGATTTGCGAAACTTCCATGACTTCCGATGTAACAAGCATATTATATTTATCGGCAACTTTTCTTAAAATTTTTAAACCCTCTTCACCCAATCCTTGAAAAGCATAAGGAGATGTTCTTGGTTTAAAAGCGCCTCCACGTAAAATTTTTACACCGTATTCAGATAGTTTTTTCGCTGTTGCGTCAACTTGTTCATACGTTTCGACACTGCAAGGACCCGCTATCATTCCGAGATGACCTCCGCCGATTTTTATTCCTTTTATGTCTATAATTGTATCTTCCGGCTTAAAAACTCTGCTTACAAGTTTATAAGGAGATGAAATTCTGATAACTTCCTTAACTCCGTCTAATAATTCAATATCCCTTTTATCAATAACCGTCCTGCCTACTGCGCCGATTACCGTATGATCCGCACCTCTGGAAACATGTGCATCAAACCCTTTTGACTTAATATATTCAATAACATTTTGAATTTTTTCTTCATCCGTACAAGGATTCATTACTATTAACATACTTTCTTCTCCTTAATACGATTATATAATAAACGCAAATATTTAAAAATAGTATCATATTAATCGTTTTTGCTTGTCATACGGAATATCATTTGATAAAATATAAATTACCGAACAGGAGGTTACAATGTTAAAATTTAAATATGTTTTATCCGCACTATTAATAATGTTTTCAATTAATTTAACCGCAAATGCGGGAACAGTAGGTTATGCGGATTTTCAAAAAGTTGTCAGCGAATACACATTCGCAAAAAATGCTTACAAAGATATTGATAGCAAAATGTTAGAACTTCAACAATATGTTATCGACAAAGACAAACAATTTAAAAATATAGAATCACCAATAAAAAAGAAAACTTTTGAAGAACAAACTCAAAAAGAATTTAGAGCAAAAGAAGAAAAAGTTTACAACCTAAAAGTTCAAAAAGAAACAGAAATAAGAAATAATGTTTTAAATGCGTCTAAAGCGGTAGCCGCTGCAAAAAAATTAGATGTAATTCTTGATTACGGTGTTGTTTACGCCGGCGGAGTTGACGTAACAAACGACATTATTCAATATTTGAATGCTGCAAAAAAATAAAAAATGTATTATTCGGGAAAAAAGTCCATTCAAAGACTTCTTTCCGATTTTCAACAAAAGTGGACAGTAGTATAAAGCGGGGTTTTTATGAAAATTATCGACATTATTGAAAAGAAGAAAAAAGGTTTTACACTAACGGAAGAAGAAATTAAATTTTTTATCGACGGTGTAATGGACGGTTCTGTTGAAGACTATCAAACAAGTGCATTATTAATGGCAATTTATTTTAACGGAATGAATTTGGATGAAACAACTTGGCTTACAAAATATATGGTTAATTCGGGAGAAATTCTTGATTTAAGCGAAATATCAAATGATATCGTTGATAAGCACTCAACAGGCGGTGTCGGTGATAAAATTACATTAATGTTTTTACCGTTAATGGCTGCTGCAGGTATTTATACCGCTAAATTATCAGGCAGAGGTCTTGGTCACACAGGCGGAACAATCGACAAATTAGAATCAATTCCTAATTTCAGAACAGATTTAACAATTGAAGAATTTAAAGCGAAAGTTAAAGAACATAAAACGGCAATTGCCGCACAAACTCTATCTTTAGCACCTGCCGACGGTAAATTATATGCACTTAGAGATGTTACATCTACCGTTGATATAATCCCATTAATTGCATCATCAGTTGTTTCCAAGAAAATTGCTTCAGGCGCTAAACATATTGTACTTGACGTAAAATACGGCTCGGGCGCTTTCTTAAAAACTCCGGAAGAAGCACAAAAATTATCGGAAGTTATGGTAGAAGTAGGTAAAAGATTAGACAGAAATATTTGTGCGGTTATCAGTTCAATGAATCAACCTTTAGGCAGAGCCGTTGGTAATTCGGTTGAAATTCAAGAAGTTATTGAATTTTTAAAAGGCAACATGGAACCCGACTTAAAAGAAATTACATATACTTTATGTCAAACCGCTTTCAAAAAAGCAGGAAAATTTGACTCAAAACAAGAAGCTTACGATTATCTTGATGAATTAATACATTCAGGCAAAGCCCTTGAAAAATTCAAAGAAATTGTCGCTTCACAATGCGGAGATATAAGCATTATCGATGACTACACAAAACTTCCTCAAGCTTCAATTAAATATGAAGTTAAAACAGATAAAGACGGTTTTGTAAAAAATATTGACGCATTAAAAATTGCTAAAGCTTGCAAAAATTTGGGCGCAGGAAGAGAAAAGAAATCCGATAGCATTGATTATAGCGCAGGTATTTATTTAACTCAAAAATTCACGGAACCCGTAAAAGCAGGTGAAACAATAGCCGTTATTTATACAAATAAACAAGAATCGGTTAAAGAAGCTGAAGCAATGATTATTGATGCTTTCGAAATTTCCGAAAACGAAGTTGAAAAAAGTTCTTTAATATACAAAATTATTGAATAATTAAAATTCAATAAAAAATACCCTCTAATAAATTTAGAGGGTATTTTTTTATTATATAATTTTATTGGGGAGTATAAATCAGTGAATAACTATTTAAAAAAATATTTCTTTTTAACTTTCGGCGCATTAATATACGCATTTGCAATTGAAGCCTTTTTTGTGCCAAGCAAAATCATTGATGGAGGAATTACAGGTATATCAATGATTTTAAGTACATTACTTAATAGTGAATTGGCGCTATTTGTAGTTTTAATAAATATTCCGTTTGTTATATTGGCACTGCAAAAATTAGGAAAAAGATTTGTCATCGCAACACTTTATTCAATTTTGATTTTTGCGGCAGGAGTAACATTATTTGACGGTTGCTTTCACGGCGCATGCGTAATTCCCGATTTAGAATTATTTTTAGCCTCCGTATTCGGCGGATTAATTTTAGGCGCAGGCGTCGGATTAGTAATCAGAAACGGAGCTTCATTAGACGGAACGGAAATTTTAGCGATTTATATTACAAGAAAAATGGCATTTTCCGTCGGTGAAATTATAATGTTTATAAATTTCTTTATATTTACCGTGGCGGGTTTCGTGTATGATTGGCAACACGCATTATATTCAATTGTTGCATATTTCGTTGCATATAAAACAATGGATGTCGTCATAGAAGGATTAAACGAATCTAAATCGGTATTGGTTGTTACCGATTATTCCGATGAAATCGGTAAAAAAATTATGGAAAAAATGGACGTAAGCGTAACATATATTGATGCGGAGGGCGGTTATTCCGGAATGAAAAAACGTATTGTATATTGTATTGTTACACGATTACAAGTTCAAAAATTAAAAGAAATTGTAAAAGAAATCGACCCAAAAGCTTTTATTGCAATCAAAAATGTTTATCAAGTAGAGGGTGTAAGAGTAAAAAAACGCCACGTTTAAATTTAAACAATAAAAAAACCGATATTTTTATCGGTATCTTTTTAAAGAGAGGGAATAGGAAAAGAAAACACTCATTTGTCTTACAATTGTAAAGTTCCCTTTCGTAAATTTTTTTAAACATTTTTATTCATATTGCTTAATATTTCTTAACACTTTTCAAATATAAACGGTTGTTTAAAAATTGTATTTAATAATAAATTTGGTATAATATTTTTTATGAAAAGGTTAAATTATTCTAATTTTGAATTGGTTCAAGACATAATTGGTGATTTAAAAATCAATTATAACAGTGATGATTATCGGATAGTTGAAAGTTTAAACGAAATTTGGCGAGAAACCGTCGGAGAGAATGTTGCTAAATATTCAAAATTAATAAATTTTTCCAAAAATATTATAACGGTTACTTGTGCGGATTCTTTTGTTGCAAACGAATTGTATCTGCGAAAAGCAAAAATTCTTGAATTTATGAGTAAAAAAATTATTAATTTGGGAATTAAAATAAAAGATATTAAATTTGATTATAAAAAATGGAAAGAATAAAAATGAGAAATAAAAAACTAAAGGCATTTTCTCTTGCGGAATTATTAATTGCATTGTTAATTATAAGTATAGTTATTGCAGCTGCAATGCCTACGATTACAAGGAAATCTTCCGTAAGCGAAAAAATATGGAGATGGTCAAATACCGGCAATAATTCAACTTATTTTGGTGTCGGTCAAAATCAAAGCGTATTAATCGGTTCCGATACTCAACCTACGGTTTCGAATTATTTCCCCGGAATTGAAGACGGAGCATTAAAAACTGCCGTATTGGGCAGATTTTCCACAAACGGCGACAGAGTAGTCTTAGTTAAAAAATGGGGAGGAAATGCCACAGGTGAAGCTTCCAGTTTTATAAATTCTCATATATCTTTTTATAACTTAGAAAATGTTAACGATGCAACAACCAATGATATAACTTATGCAGGACGATTAGCTGCCGACCAATATAATTTAGCCTTAGGTATCGGTACATTACAATCCATTAAAGATACGGAGCTAAACGGCAGTTTCAAAGGTCATAATACCGCAATCGGACACTATGCTTTATTTGCCGAATCTCAAGGTGAATATAACGTTGGTGTCGGAGAACTTGCACTTGCTCATAATCAAAACGGCAAAGGAAATACCGCACTTGGCTATAAATCCTCAGAATGGACAGAGGGAGATTACAACACGGCAATCGGTCAAGAAGCATTAAATCGTTTATCACATTCAACCTCCGTAACCAGAACACCTTACAACGGAAATACCGCAATCGGTGCATTTGCAATGAACGGAGTTACAGAGGGAACAGGAAATACCGCAGTCGGTTATTCTGCCTGCAGTAATTTAAAAGGCAATTATAATACTTGTATCGGCGCAACCGCAGGTGCTTTAAGCTCATTATCAGACGGAAATTACAAATTATATATAGGTTCCGACCCGAAAATTGATGATTCGGAAGTCGGCGGACCTGCTTTATTGGCAGGAAAAACCCACTATGAGGGTGCTTCCGATTCCGAGGGAAAATATCTTTCAGTCAATGCAAGACGCTTCGTAGTTGCACCTCATGACGGAAAAAATGCAGTATTTAATATTGATTCGAAAGTCGGAAGCAGTGGCTATGAAGACTCATCATCAAATCCCGTTAATGCAAATTTCAGATTTAATTTATACAATAATGGTGCTAATAACAGAGTTGCAATGGATGTATATTCCGCAAATAACTACGAAATAAACATTGATACACACTCGGGACAAGGTTTTCTTACTCCATCTACAGGGATAATTAATGCCAATTTTAGCGGAGAACCAAAAGCAATAAAATTAAACGGTGCATTAAATCTTAAATTTACAAAAAACGGAACTGCAGTTAAAGATATAGAAATTCAAGCAACGAACGGTAATTTAAGATTTGTTGCGGGAGAAAGCAGTTACCTTAATATTGCAGCGAAAAATATAACACTATCAAACGGAGAACTTTATTTAAACAACAAAAACGGCAATACTGTTTTAAAAATCAATGAAGATGCACTTGACGACCAAATGTTATTCCACTCCGGCGGAGTTTTAATAAATAAAGAAACATGGTTTGAAGATATAGCAGGTTTTAAAGGCGCAATAAAAGCAGAAGAAAATATTCAAGTAAAAGGTGATATAATTGCCAATGGCGGCGCTTGGGGCAATGGCGGATACGCTTCATTAAAAAGTACAATTACTAATATCTTTAACAGGTTAAGCAGTTTGGAAGGTGCTTACTCCGATATTCGCTTAAAAAATGTTCAAGGCGATAATAAAGCAGGCTTAAAAGAAATTAACGCATTAGAAGTTAAAGATTTTACTTATAAAAATGACGAAAAAGCAACCCCGCACGTAGGTGTCATTGCGCAACAATTACAAAAAATATTTCCAAATGCCGTAAGTGAAGATGAAAACGGCTATTTAAAAATCAGAACGGAAGACATCTTTTATGCAATGGTAAATTCCATAAAAGAATTATTCACAAAATTTCAAGATTTAACAGACAAAATTACAGGCTTAGACAGACGAATTATTGAATTGGAAAAACAAAATCTTGAACTTCAAAAACAAAATGAACTTCTCGAAAAACGCTTGGAAAAACTGGAAGAGAATTTAAAATAATCAAATAAAAACGGCTCCGTAAAAGAGCCGTTTTTGTATTATAATAATTTTGTTATGAGATTAGATAAATTTTTAAAAGTTTCAAGATTAATAAAACGAAGAACCGTTGCGAATAAAGTATCGGAACAAGGCAGAATTTATGTTAACGGAATTATCGCAAAACCAGCAAAGCAATTAAAAGAGGGCGATATTATCACAATTGTTCAGGCACAAACAGAAATAAAAGTTAAAATTGTCAAAATACCGCAAAACAATGTTTCCGTTCAAGAATCTTCTTCTTTATATGAAATTATCAACACTTGAAATTCGTTCTGAAATATGTTACAATTGTAGTATAGAGGAACATTAATATGATTATGGCTGCGGAACAAAATAATTTTTGTTTCGAGAAAACGGTCTTAAAGCTTAGTTTATTGGTTGTGGCAGTCGCCGTTTTCTCCGGAGGTAATATGTCTATTAATGCAAATGAAACCGGTATATTATTAAACGGTCATATAACTAAAAATATTAATATAGAAGAGCAAAATGATGCTCTTTTTTTATGCGAAAAAGAATGGAAAAAAGAACTTACAAACAAATACAAAGGAAACAAAATTGTTTATACGGAAAAAGGTGTTGCATACGTCAAGTTATCCCAAATTATAAATAAACGAAAAATCAAATTGAATGTAGTAGAGGTAAATAAAAAAGTTAATCCGAATTTAGAAGTAATTCCTAAAATTTCCAAAAGCGGATTACATTCCCGAGCGAGAATTAAAGATGTTGTAAATTCAAAAAACACAATTGCAGCGGTTAACGGAACATATTTTAAGCAAAATACAGGAACTCCGCTCGGATTATTGGTTATAAACAACAAAATATTATCAGGTCCTATGTATGAAAGAGTAGCGCTTTTAATTTCAAGCGACAAATACGAAATTACAAAAATAAAATTTAACGGAAATATCACATATAAAAAACAAATCATAAAAATTGATAATATTAATCAGCCTAGAACAATGCAAAATCAAGTATTAATTTACAACCATCATTGGGCAAGTAAATCTCCAAAAATGAAAAACAGCTTACAAATTTCGGTTTTAAACAACAAAATTATTGCCAAATCATCAAATTCACTTATAATTCCCAAAAACGGATATGTAATTTCAGCTCCTGTCGAAAAAGTATCAAAACTAAAAATTGGCGACAAAATTAAAATTAATTATAATCTTAGCCCGTATAAAGAAACCGCGAAACATATAATTAGCGGCGGGCCATATTTAATTAAAGACGGACAAACATATATTGACATAACTGCGGAAAAATTAAATGCAATATCAGGGAAAAATCCAAGAACCGCAATCGGTTATACAAAAGATAATGTATTGATTATGGTTACCGTTGAAGGCAGAAAAGAAGGTCAAAGCGGAGTTACACTCAAAGAACTTGCGAACATTATGAAAAAATTAAATTGTTACGAAGCCATAAATTTAGATGGAGGAAGTTCAACCGTTATGTATTTCAGCGGCAAAACAATTAATGGCAGCAATATATCAAGCGCAATGATAAACAATATTTTATCGGTTGATTTACATAACGGTTAAAATTATGACTTAAAAAAATTTAATAAACATGCAAAACCCCCGTTGCAATTTATTTTTGAAATGTTATCATTTTAGTACTGATATAATTAAAAGACTTACCCACCGAAAAAGTCACAAATTAAAAAAGGAAAAACTGAAATGACAATAAACTTAAAAAACAAAGCGGAAATCGTTAAAAAATACGGTAAAAATGAAAAAGATACAGGAAGCGTAGAAACCCAAATCGCTTTACTTACTGAAAAAATTTCTGAATTAACAGAACATTTAAAAGCCAATACAAAAGATTTCCAAGGCAGACGTGGTTTGTTGATGATGGTAGGAAGAAGAAAAAGACTTCTTTCTTATCTAAAAGACAGAAACTTAGATGAATACAGAGAACTTATTAAAAAATTAAATATCAGAGAAACAAAATAATTTAAAATTTGAAAAAAGAAAATCGCCGCAAAGCGGTTTTCTTTTTATATTTGATTTTACCGAATGCTATTGGTAAAATTATTACAGGATAATCAAAGAGCAGAAACGAGAGTGAAAATATGAGTTCAAAAAAATATTTGTTTACTTCCGAATCGGTTACGGAAGGACATCCCGATAAAGTTTGCGACCAAATATCCGATGCAATTTTGGACGAATTTCTAACAAAAGATTTCAAATCAAGAGTAGCAGCGGAAACATCAGTAACAACGGGCATGGTTTTAGTATCAGGAGAAATAACTTCATCTTGTTACGTTGATATTCCTCAAGTAGTAAGGAATACAATTGAAAATATCGGATATACGGGGGCTTGTTCAGGCGGATTTGACAGCAAAACATGCGCCGTGCTTACTTGTATAGACGAACAATCTACCGATATTGCGGGCGGAGTCAATAAAGCATTTGAAACTCGTGATAATAACGCAGCTACCGCAAATTCCGAAACAGAAAATATCGGTGCCGGCGACCAAGGAATTATGTTTGGTTTCGCTTGCAACGAAACTCCGGAATTAATGCCGTTGCCGATAAGTTTAGCGCATAAACTTTCTTACAGATTAGCACAAGTCAGAAAACAAGGAATTTTAAATTATCTCAGACCTGACGGAAAATCACAAGTTACCGTTGAATATGAAAATGACAAACCCGTAAGAATTGATACTATTGTAATTTCCACACAACATAATGATATAATTAACGGAACTTCAGATAATACAATAATTCAAGAAACAATAAAAAAGGATATTATTGAACACGTTATTAATGCGGTATTTGAAAATGAAGCATTAAAACCCGATGAAACAACAAAATATTTAATTAATCCGTCTGGAAGATTTGTAATCGGAGGTCCGCAAGGTGACGCAGGACTAACAGGCAGAAAGATTATTGTTGATACTTACGGCGGTTATTCAAGACACGGCGGCGGAGCTTTTTCAGGCAAAGACCCAACAAAAGTTGACAGAAGCGCAGCTTATGCAGCAAGATATGTTGCAAAAAATATTGTTGCCGCAGGACTTGCCGAAAAATGTGAAATTGAATTAGGCTATGCAATCGGTGTGGCTCAACCTGTTTCAATTTATGTTGAAACTTTCGGTACGGGAAAAATTTCCGATGATGATATTATGCAATTAGTCAAAAATAATTTTGATTTAAGTCCTTATGCAATCATAAATAAATTTGATTTAAGAAATTTACCTGCTAAAAACGGCGGAAAATTCTATCAAAAACTTGCAGCATACGGTCATTTGGGAAGAACCGATTTTGATGTACCATGGGAACATACAGATAAAGTTGCTATTCTTTTGGAACAAGCAAAATTATATGCAAACGCATAATTAAATACAAATAACTTTAAAACACTGCCTTTTTATTGCGAAATGGCAGTGTTTTTTGTTTCTGTTTTTTCCCAAATCAAATTATTTATTGTATAATTTTAATTATGAAAAATTTATTTTTAAAATTTTTATACAAAAATCTCTTAAATAAGATATTTAATCCGTTTTTTGATATGAATGTAAAACCGATTACATTAGAAATTGAAAAAGATACTAAATGTCTTGTTATTGCGCCTCATCCCGATGATGAAAGTATTGGTTGCGGCGGGATTTTAAGCTTATATCCAAACAATTTTGAAGTTATGTGTTTAACCCACGGCAATGAAAATTCAATCAGAAAAGTTGAAATGCACAATGCAATGGAAACATCTAAAATAAAATACAAAATGCTTGATTTAAAAGATAAAAAAATTTGTGACGGGTATGAAATATTTAAAAATATTGATATTTCCTCTTTTGATATAATTTTTATTCCTTATGTTTTTGACCAACACAAAGACCACAAATCCGTAAGTTTACTTTTAAGTAAATTAATTAAAACTTCAAAACATAAAAAATCACTTAAAATTGCTTTTTATGAAGTTTGGTCAACTTTGAATATGCCGAATTACTACATTGATATAAGTTCAGTAATTACACAAAAAATAGCCAAAATAAACGCTCATTGTTCACAAATTTCCACAAAAGAGTACGCTACAAAAATATTAGGATTAAATTCATATCGAGGTTTATTAAAAAATCTTGATGCTTGCGAATGTTTTTGTATTTTAGATGTTAATAACTTTTTAAAAATCATTAATAATATTTTTTATAACGTTTAGTGTAAAATTTTCCCAATTATATTTAGTAGAGGTAATATAACCTTGTTTCGTAATTTTTTGAAATAACTCAAAATCGTTTTGATATGTTTTAATTATATATTGTAATTTTGCGATAAAATCTTTAAACGACTTGCGATTATATACAAATCCGTTTATATTATTGTCAATTATTTCCGAAACACCTGCGGTTGAAGAAACTAATACAAGTTTGGAATATGTCATTGCTTCAAGTACAACAAGTCCGAATGCTTCATTTACCGATGGTAAGACCAAACAATCTACAGATTTATAAAAATTTTCCATATTTTCTTGTTTATCAAAAACTTCAATATTATTTTTTAAATGAAATATATGAACAAAAAATTTCAATAAATAATCATTTTTATATTTCGGCGCAATTATTTTAAAATTAAATTTATATCCTAAAATATTTAAAATACCAAGCGCAAAAGTTAAAATATGCCCGCCTTTATTTATACTGCTATTTGCAACAACCCCAAAACAAATTTTATCTTTTCTTTCACAAGAATGATAATTATCGTTTATCTGCGCCCGTGGATGCACAACAATAATATTTTCAGGAGGAATTTTAAAATTTTTCACATAATCATTTTTAATTTTTTCAGACATTGCAATTAATTTGCATTTTTTATTATAATTTTTAAAAACTTCTCTTTGGGTATTTATTTTATTAATACCTATAATTTTTTTAAAAAATTGAATAATCAACGGATTATTTTGACATCTGTATTTAAATGAATGACACTGTAAAAATGAATTATAAAAAACATTATTATGCAAAAAAGAAAAAACACAATCATAATTATTTTCTTTAATATGATTTTCAACTGCATCCAAAAAACCTTTATCAACTTGCGGAAAATCAAATTCAATAACTCGTGCATTATTTATATCGCAAGACATATTTTTATTTGTTATAATGAAAATTTCACAAGAATTTAAAAGCGTTAATGAACGAATAAAATTTGAAGCAACTGTTGCAGCGCCACCGCCGATACTCCCGCCAAGCATACAAATTTTTAAATTGTTTACAACAAGCAATATTTTCTTGTTTAATTGCTTGAAACATCCGAAATTACAAGGTTTTTCAGAATTCAAATCCAAAAATCCCCCCCCCCCGTGCGGGTTTGGAGCATTTTTGCGACAATTCTTTCTTCTCTACTTCTCATAATATCTATATAATAACATTTTTCAACATTAATGCAATAATTATCTTACATTTATAAATTTATGCACTTGCGGAATTAATCTGGTATTTTGATATTTATTTACAAACTTATAAAAAATCTCTTTTATGAAATCAGAATGTAAATTTAAAACATCTCCGTCCATTTTTGGTTGTAAAATTATTGGAATATTATAAGTTTTAACAAGTGAAACAGTTGCATTAATTTCATTTTCGGTAATATTTGTATCAAAAACTACTTTTGCGTATATTTTTTTATTTTGTCCGCAATTTTTTATAAATTTTTCGTGCAAATCAAATAAATTTATATTTTGCGAACAAGAAGCAAGTTTTATATCCATTGAAATAATATCGACAAAATCAATAATTTTTACCACATTATTATAAAGCGTACCATTCGTTTCCAAAAAAATTTTTTTATTAATAAGGGGTAAAAACTCCTGCAAAAATTCAACATCAAGCAAAGGCTCACCGCCTGTTAAACTGATTGAATGAATATTTTTATATTTATCAATTTCCAAAGCAAGTTGTTGCGGAGTATATTCAATTAAATCAGATGTAAAATCCGTATCACAATATTTGCAATTAAGGTTACATTTTGAAAATCTGACAAACAATTGATTATACCCGATATACGGACCTTCTCCCTGTATTGATTCAAAAATTTCTTTTATATATGTTGAATTATTTGCCATCATTTAAATCTTTTCTAACATCACAACCAGAACAATTTTGAAGTTCTTCGTATAATCGTTTTTCTTCTTGCGACAAATGTTTAGGTATTTGAATTTGTACTGTGATAATTATATCACCAAATTCTTTTTTGTCATTTTGCAAACCCTGATTTGCAAGTCTTAATTTTTGTCCGGAATTTGTCATTGGAGGAATTTTTACATTAAGAAGCTCACCTGTCGGTGTTTTAATATGAACTTGCGCACCCAAAACAGCTTCAAACGGAGATACGGGAAGATTATAAAGTATATTTAATCCTTTAATTTCAAAATCTGAATTTTTATTAATATTTATATTTAAATATAAATCACCGTTTTTACCGCCTAAAAGACCTGCATTTCCCTCTTTTTTTATACAAATTTTAGAACCTTGATACACACCTTTAGGTATTTTGGCATTAATTTTCTTTTCTATTGAAATAACCCCTGTTCCATTGCACATCGAACACATTGAACCGTTTATAAATTTATGCCCATTACAATTGGGACAAGGTTTAGTATGCAAAATATTAATTTTTCTTGTTGTTCCGTTTATAGCTTCTAATTGATTAATTTCAATATCTACAGTTATATCATCTCCGTTTACCGGAAGTTCTCTCTTAGAACCAAACAAACTATCAATAGCTTCATTTATTGACTCAGAAAAAGATGTTGATTTTTTAGCTTCTGTTTTTTTCTTTTTTACAAATTCTTCATATTTGTTTTGTACTTTTTGTTGAGTTTCTTTTTTAATTTTTTCTTTAAAAAAGCCGTGCAAAATATCATATTTTCTTTTTGCGGCAGCATCGCTTAAAATTTCGTATGCTTCTTGAATTTCTTTAAATTTATCCGCTTCAGCTTTATTTTTAGCGACATCAGGATGATATATTCGTACCAATTTGCGATATGAAGCTTTTATCTCTTTTTCCGATGCCTCAAATGTTAAATTTAATATTTTGTATAAATCTTTATTGTAATAATTAGCCAAAATTTAACTCCTTATTACATTTTACGGATTTTTAAAAAAATATCAACAAATTTATATTTATATACTTATGTTTAATATTAAAACATCTTAGAGTATAATAAAAAAAGATAAAACAGGAGGGTTTTCATTATGAATATTGAAGCAATAAAAAATACCGACAAAGAAGTTGCGGAATTAATTGAAAAAGAATTAAAAAGACAACAAACAACAATTGAATTAATTGCAAGTGAAAATTTTACTTCAAAAGCGGTAATGGAAGCTTGCGGAAGTGTTTTAACAAATAAATACGCAGAAGGAAAACCCTATAAAAGATTTTATAACGGATGTGAAAATGTTGATAAAATAGAAGAATTAGCGCAAGAACGAGTAAAAAAATTAT
>CAZGRH010000010.1:0-19773 GCA_964527005.1 uncultured Muribaculaceae bacterium
TGGTCAAAAGCTAAAGTAGGCAAATTATAAACCTCGTGCCATTGTACTTCTGTAATTGTTTGAGTGTTGTCAAATGAAAGTTTTATGTCATCACTTCTTATTAAGGCAAAATATGCACAGGTTATAACCCTTGAATTCGGGTAACGAAGCGGGTCGCCGAATGTATATAATTGTTCTAAATAAATATTATCAACACTTGTTTTTTCTTTTAATATTCTTAAAGCAGCATTATCAAGATTTTCCGATAATCTGATAAATCCTCCGGGGATAGCCCATCTTCCTTTGAATGGTTCGTTAGCACGTTTGACAAGTAGTACTTGAAGTTTGTTATCTTTTATTGTAAATATCACAACGTCGGTGGTAATTTCGTGTGTTTTGATTTCTTGAAACATGCTTTTTCTCTGCCTTTTCTTATATTCCCAGATTTTCCATATATGAATTTAATATTGATTCGTGTTCTAAAATATGTTTTTCCGCTTTTTCAACATTAGAAATATTTTTTAAATTTGAATTATAACCAATGATTGCAGGGTCAGGATTGTTTTTTAAATGTTTGTAATTCGTCATTGTAAAATCAACGAATTTTTTTGTTTCCGCAAAAGGCGGAACACCCCGATATTTTTTAACATTTCCGGGACCTGCATTATATGCGGCAAGTGCTAATTCCATTTTTCCGAACATGCTATACATTTTTTTATAGTATGTAATGCCGCCTTTAATATTATCGTGAACGTGATAAGGATTATACCCCATTCTTTTAGCCGTATTAGGCATTAACTGAAATACGCCTACTGCGCCGCCGCTGCTTCTTTTTTCTTGACAAAATCCCGATTCGGACTTTGCAATGCTTAATGCAAGCGCAGGATCCATCCCCATTTCAACAGAATGCTTAACTATTAATTCTTTAATAGTCATCTTTGAAATTGCTTCTGCATTTGCATTTAACGGGGAATTAACAATTAACACCAATACTGCAAACAAATATTTAATTAATTTGGAAGTCACTTAAATCCTCAATAATTATTTACTCATTTACAGTAATTTTATTACATAAAAAAAATATTTCAAGCCTTTAAGGGTAAAAAGCCCATTACTCTAATATCTGCGCTAATTTTCAGCTTTAAATGCGTATAAAAGAAAATCAATCTAATATTTTTTCTAAAAATTCCGCTTGTGAATTTGTTTTTTGTATATCGAAAGATACATTTCTTTTTAAATATGAACGAAGAGCTTCTCTAACCAATTCACTTCTGGTTCTTTGTTCTGTAATTGCCAGTTTGTCTATTTGCATTAAAAATTTATCAGGGATAGAAACTAAAACTTTCGCCATTTTATTACTCCTTCACACCTTTTATATTATATAATATTTACATTAAATCGTCTATAATTTATAAAAAAGGAGAAAATTATGAATAATTTGAGAAATACGTATAAATTAATTGATTTATTCTGTGAATTGGTTAGTATTCCGTCACCGTCACTAAAAGAAGAAAATGTTACAAAAAAGATATTAAGTATTTTTAAAGAATATAACATAAGTGCAACAACAGATGAATACGGTAACGTTAAAGCCAAAATTCCCGCAACGGATACAACAAAAAAACCTATTTTGTTAAGTTCGCACATGGATGTTGTTGGTGATGATTCCGCTATTAATATTCAATTAAATGGGGATATAATCGAAACGGATAAAACAAGAACTTTAGGCGCTGATGATAAAGCGGGTGTAGCTGCTGCAATTATGTTGGCTATTGAATTATCTCAAAATAAAACTTTAAATCACGGCGGGCTTGAAATAATTTTCACAAGGGATGAAGAACAAAATATGTCGGGTATTCATAACGTAAAAATGAATGAAATTGAATCCGAATACGTTTTGGTAACGGATGCCGATAAATTAGGACAAGTTCAAATCTCGGGTGCAAATTATACAAAATTGATCATTAATGTAAAGGCATTAAAAGGAGGACATTCGGGTATTGATATTGATGATAAATCAAGAGTTAATGCTGCGAAATTAATTGCGGAATTGGTTAATGAAATTCCGCAAGGAGTTTATAAAAAAGATGAATATGGAGTTGTAACTTCAATAAACTTGGGAGTTATAGTCGGTGGCGGAATTGAAACAGCACTTGATAATATTAAATCAATGAATGTTAAAAGTAATAAATATAATGAATATATTTTGGAAAAAGCAGTCACAAACGTTATTAATACAACAGCGGGTGCAGCATATTCAATAAGAAGTTCAAGCAAATTATATGAACAAAATTTATTAAAAGAAATAAAAAATATTATTGATAATTTCAACAAAAAATACTTTAATTTGGCTATCTGTACAATGGAAACAAGTGAACATCTTCCGCCTTTTGAAAAAAGCGCCGATGAAACTCTTATAAATGTTGCAAAATCCGCAAGTGAAAAATTAAAATTAGATATTGATATATCATCATTCCATGCCGGTGCCGAAACCCATATATACGCAAATAGTGACAACAAATTTGGCAAAAGAATAAAACCGACTTTAATCGGAGTTGCAGATATATATAATATGCATTCTTGCGATGAACAAATAGATTATAAGTCTTATTTAAAAGGTTATGAGTTTATAAAAACAATGTTTGAAGAGTATAACAAATTGAATTAGTTTGTTCGTGGTATAATTAATCCGATATTAACAAGATTTTTAAATGTTTATATGTTAAAAATCAATCTATCGGTAATTGACAATAAATTGAGGTTCTAAATAATGACAACAATGGAAGAATTAAGAAAAAAATATGAAGTGGTTATCGGGCTGGAAGTCCACGCTCAATTAAAAACAAAATCTAAGATATTTGCTTGTGATTCTACGGAATTCGGTAATGAACAGAATTCGCAAGTCAGTCCGGTTACATTAGGCATGCCGGGAGTGTTACCTGTTTTAAACAAAGAAGTTGTTAACATGGGAATTTTAACGGGTTTGGCATTAAATTGTACTATCCCCGAACATTGTAAATTTGACAGAAAACAATATTTTTACCCTGATCTTCCGAAAGGTTATCAAATATCCCAATATGATCAGCCGATATGTGTAAACGGTTATATTGATATAGAGGGTAAACGAATTGGAATAACAAGAGCGCATTTAGAAGAAGATGCCGGCAAGTTGGTACACATGGGTTCAAACGGTATTGCCGGTTCAAGTTATTCTCTTGTAGATTTAAACAGAGCAGGTACACCGTTATTGGAAATAGTTTCTGAACCCGATATGCGTTCTTCCGATGAAGCAAGGGCTTATATGGAAGAATTAAGAACTACTTTAAGATATATCGGAGTTTGTGACGGAAACTTGGAAGAAGGTTCAATGCGTTGCGATGCAAATATTTCTGTAAGACCGTTCGGACAAAAAGAATTCGGTACAAGAGCGGAAATAAAGAATGTAAACAGTTTTAGAGCGCTTCAAAGAGCAATAGAATATGAAATTGACAGACAAATTGATATTGTTGAAGCAGGCGAAGAAGTAATTCAAGAAACAAGACTTTGGGACGATAATCAAGGTGTAACGAAGTCAATGCGTGGAAAAGAAGATGCGCATGATTACAGATATTTCCCCGAGCCAGATTTAATGCCTCTTGAAATTTCAAGAGAATGGGTAAACAAAATAGCTGAAAAAATGCCTGAATTACCGAATGCAAGAAGAAACAGATATGTTTCTTACGGATTAAGTGCTTATGACGCAAATGTTTTGGTCGAACAACAAGATATTGCATTATTTTATGATAAAGTAGTCGGATTGGGTGCTGATGCAAAAATTGCAAATAATTTCTTGATGAAAGAAGTTGCCGCATACTTAAAAGATGAAAAAGTATCAATACAAGAAACTAAAATGTCGGCTGAAGCTTTTGCAGAATTAATAAATCTTGTTACATCAGGCGCTATTTCAAATAATATTGGTAAACAAATCGTTGTAACATTATTAAAAGACGGTGGCAGTGCAAAAGAAATTGTCGAAAAACAAGGTTTGAGCGTAATTTCTGATGAGGGTTCGTTAAAAGCGATTGTTGATAAAATTGTTGCTGCCAATCCGTCACAAGTTGAATTGTATAGAGGCGGACGTGATAAGCTATTCGGTTTCTTTGTAGGTCAAGTGATGAAAGAAACAAAAGGAAGAGCAAATCCTCAAACTTTAAATAAATTGTTAAAAGAAGCTTTAGATAAGTAAAATTGTAATTTGATATCTACAAAGCACCATCAATTAATATTGATGGTGCTTTGTAATAAAATGTAAAAATTTTTTCATTCTAGTAGCAAAAAATAATATATTAATGTTTTAAAACCGTGAAAGTCGGAAGTAAAGGAAATAAAAATGAGAATAGCTTCAATTAATGGTCAATTTAGTGTACAAAGAGCAGATGTTAAACGAAATCAAAACAAAACAAATTTACAAACAAATCTTGTAAATTATGCAAACAAACCTGCTATAATTACATCTCCGTATTTCGGCAGAGATTTAATTTCGTTTAAAGCAACAACGTCAACAATGCCTTATAATGCAAGTTATTTTCATTTGCCGCAAGGATGTGAGCCTGATGAATTTCAAGTTGAAGCAGGTAAAGCCTTGAGCGAAGGAAAAGATGTATTGGTTGAAGCACCTACAGGTACAGGCAAAACCGCAATTGCTCATTATGCTACATCTCAAAATATGGAAAAAGGTAAAACAACTTTTTATACAACTCCTTTAAAAGCATTAAGCAATCAGAAATTGAATGAATTCCGAAAAGTATACGGTGAAGACAAAGTTGGTATTTTGACAGGTGACAGAAGAGAAAATGTTAATGCTCCGATTATTATTATGACAACTGAAGTATACAGAAATATGGCACTTTCTGATTTCAACGGCGAAAAAAGTCCGATAATGAAAAATTTAGGGACGGTAATTTTTGATGAATTCCATTATTTAGGTGATGAAAGCAGAGGTCCTGTTTGGGAAGAATCAATAATGTATACACCGAAAGATGTTCAAACTCTTGAATTAAGTGCTACTATCGGAAATACAAATGAATTGGCAAATTGGATAGGAAGTTTAAATGCGGATAACGTCGAAACAGTTTCTATACCTCGGACGAGAAGAGCAGTTCCGCTTGTCTTTGACGTACTTGAAACAGCTGCATTTGATAAATCAGAAGTAGATTTCCAAAAACAATTAAAAAGAACAGGGTCTACAAGCGGAATGTCAACGCCCAAAGTATCACCGAAACCTGTTTTAAGCGATTTTAAAGCAGCTATTGAAAAACTTGAAAAGAAAGAACAATTACCTGCAATTTTATTTATTTTCTCAAAAAGATATTCGAGAGAATTGCTTGAATATTTAGGTTCAGAAGGTCCTGAATTAACAACAAAAGAAGAACAAAAACAAATTGAAGAAATTGTTAAAAATTATTCATCAGAAAAATATTTAGGTTTTGATGTTGACATGGATTCTTTAAAGAAAGGTTATGCTATTCATAATGCCGGAATTATGCCGCAACAAAAAGAATTAATAGAAGAATTATTCCAAAAGAAATTGTTAAAAGTTGTAATTTCAACAGAAACACTTGCTGCAGGAATAAACATGCCGGCAAAAACGGTGGTAATTTCTAATCCTTATAAGCCGACTGATGATGAAAAAGCCGAAAATAATATGAGAATATTAACTCCTAATGAATTTAAACAAATGGCAGGCAGAGCAGGCAGAAGAGGAATTGATACAGTCGGTTATGTTTATACAATGCCAACTGACAGAGTAACACAAGAAGAATTTATGTTCTTGGAATATTCTGATAGCAATCCGATAAAAAGTAAATATAATCCTGATTATGCTTTCTTGTCAGGTTATTATGAAAATAATGAAGATAATTCAAAATTAAATGATATTTACAGTAAAACTTTCTTTGCGTTTAACAAAAACAAAGGCGCACAAAAACAAAAAGTTAATGAATTATTGGATGCAAGTAATAAAAAAGCGAATGTTATGTTGCAAAGGGGCTTTTTAGAAAAACAAGACGGCAAAATGAGTGCAACTTTATTAGGTAAAATGGCTTCGAAAGTTAGAGGTTATGATGCTTTAACACTTGCGGAAAGTATGAATGATAAGTTATTTAATAATGTTGCTCCAGAATCTTTAGCAATGATTGCGGCGGCAATGGCAAATCCTGCAACAGGAAAAGAACCTGCGGTCGGTGTAAATGACGATATGTTTTATATCTACGAAGATGCACTTGATTCCGTGTATACGGTTAAAAAAGAAACGGAAAAATTTGTAGCGTCCACTTTAAAAAAATTAGGTAAAGAAATGCGTGATTTTCCGTATTATGAAGAAATGCTCGAATATGCAAAATCAATCGAACAACCTGATGTTGACCAAGCGGATATGAAAGTAGAACTTGACAGATTACTTGAAATTCAAAACAAACTTCAAGTTATTAATGATAAAACAACCGATTATACGGAAGAAATGGTTGTTGCCGCATTAAAACAAGGTGAATACGTTCCGTCAAAAGTATTACAAGAACATTTAGAAAAAATAGAAGATTTCAAAAGAAGAAATAATATTCAAAATTTTGATTATTATATTGAAAAATTGAATTCTTCACAAATAAAAGATGTAAAAGGTAAAAAAGCAAAAGAAAAGAATAATGAAAAAATTCGTGAGCAAAAAGAAAAAGTTGCTATTGCAAAACACATGAAATTTTTAGATGAAAATTTAATGTCTGAAATTTCATCAAATTACAGATTTGCAAAAAAATACAATGAAAAAGATATTATGCACCAATTGTATGATTTAGAACAATCATATACGAAAGTAGCTTCAAAAGACGATTTGATTAAAGCAATTAAAGGTTTGATTGATATAGACAATCATTTTGCTCACAATAATATTGATGATGAAAATGCTCAAAACAGAACAATCGGTCCAAAAACATTGCAAAAAATAATGACGAAAGCAGTTCAAATTAATGCAACAGAACAAGATAACGGAATTAAAAGTAAAGTTGATGAATACGGAAAAGTTTCGGCGCAAATTGCTTATACTTGGGCATTCTTGAACAAAGTAAATTCTGATTCTAAATCAAATTGGAACAAATTAGTAAGAATGATTCCGGAAAGCAGTGCAGATGAAGGTTCTATTTACAGAACGGTAATGCAAACCGCAGATATGTTAAGCCAAATGCAAGAAATGGCTAATGTCGGATTTGAAAATGCACAAACTAAAGAAGATAGAGATTATTACAAATCTTTGGTAAACAATCTTGATGAAGCAAGACAATTACTAATAAAAGAACCGATTGAAATTTAAAAAATTATCGGTTTTACAATTTTCGCAAATTTTAAATATGTTTTAATAAAATATATTTAGAATTTGCGTTTTAATAAAAGGAGGAATATGAAAATAAATTCTATAAGTTTTGGCAGTGCAGCATTTGTACAAGGGACACCAAAAGCAGCACTTTATATCGCTGATATTGCAGCTTCACCCGAAAAAAAGAATGAAGACGAAACCACAAAAACAATAAGAAAAGTTTTTTATGATATAAATGATGCAAGTGGGGCGATAATTTTTCCGTTTAATGCAAAACTGTCATTTATCTTTTCGGGTGATAACGCTAAAAAAGTAGCATCAATTTTAACAAAATCAGAACACGACAAATTTGTTCAAAATAAAGTCGGTAATATAATTGTGAAACAAACTAACGATTATACGATTAATCAAAATATGTGGAGGCAGGCAAAACTCTATTCAAAAGGAACTTTTATTACCGGAATGTATGATGTAAAAAATCAAAAAGTTCAAAATATTGAATATGTTGAAGATTAATGATATTGTAAAATATAAAAAAAACAAAAATTATATTAAAATTTAAAACTGTAATTTTTTACGCCATATTTTGAATTTGGGTGATTGTTTATTTAAAGATATGTAAAATTACTACAAAAATAGTATGTAAATTTTTGAAAAGATTGAAAGAAAGTGTTATAATAATAGTGTAGGTAGCCCCGATATAGGGCAAGTAAGAGGAGTCCTATTTCGGTACAAGTCAAAAATACCTGAGCGCAGTGTATTGCGAAAGGCAAATATGGATAAAATACAATTTCACAATGACCTAAAAAGGTTAATTGAAATTATACCGCCAAAAATTGTAGAAGCATTAAAGCCGTACAATTTGGATGATGCGATAGAACTTGTACTTGATTTAGGGAGAATTGGTGAAGTCCGTTACTCGAACGGGGAAACAAATTGTTTAGGAGAAGAACTTATAACGGAAAGTGATATAGAATATATCACATCGAGAATTCAGCCGTTTACAACAGATAATCGTTCCGGAATTCCGGGAACTTTGCACAGAATAAGTGCAATTCGTAACAGACAAGGGAAAGTTGTCGGTTTAACATGCAGAATCGGACGTGTTGTTACCGGAACAATTGCTTGTATTAAAGATATAGTTTTACAAAATAAGAGCATTTTGTTTTTAGGCAGACCCGGAGTGGGAAAAACAACGAAATTAAGAGAAATTTCAAGGCTGGTTGCCGATGAATTAAAAAAGAGAGTTGTTGTAGTTGATACTTCAAATGAAATAGCCGGTGATGGTGATACTCCGCACCCTGCAATAGGTAGAGCAAGAAGAATGCAGGTTACTCAACCGATTTATCAGAAAGATATAATGATAGAAGCAGTAGAAAATCACACTCCCGAGGTTATTGTTGTTGATGAAATCGGAACCGAAGAAGAAGCTCAAGCTGCAAGAACGATTGCTGAACGTGGAGTTATGTTAATTGCTACCGCACACGGAAATACACTTGATAATTTGATAAAAAATCCGATTTTGTCTGACCTTGTAGGAGGGGTAAGTTCTGTAACATTGGGTGATGATGAGGCGAAAAGACGTGGTTGTCAAAAAACGGTTTTAGAAAGAGAAAAACAACCGACATTTGACGTTGTAATTGAAATTATTGACAGAAATACTCTTGCCGTATATAAAAATACATCGGAAGCGGTTGATTATATTCTTAGAGGTTGGCCTATTCGTCCTGAAATCAGGAAAATTGACGGTGTTTATAAAACACAAGTTAACGAACAAAAGTCTGAATTTAAAATAGAGCCTGAAAAAAAATTGGAGCTAAATGAAAAAACGAAAGAAGAAGAACTTGCCAGTCGGAAATTAAAATTTAGTTTTTCAAGACAAGAATATGTAAAACAAGTAAAAGATTTTAAAAAGATATATATTTATGCCGTCAGCAGAACTGTTTTAGATAAAGTTTTGGAAAGATTAAATCTTCATGCGGAAGTAACAAGAAATATCGAAGAAGCGGATATTGTAATTGTACACAAAGCTTTTGCAAAAGGCGGAACAAAAATTTTAAGTATTGCAAATGACTACAAATTGCCGATATATTATGTAAAAACAAATTCTATGTCGCAAGTACAAAAAGTAGTAAAAGAAGCACTTCATATAACAGATTCGGAAACTCTTCAAGGCTATTACGATGATGCGGAAAGGGCATTAGACGAAGTTAAAGTCGCAATTCAAAAAATACTTGAAGGTGCGGATAACATTGAATTAAAACCGCAAAATCAGCAAATAAGAAAACTTCAGCATGAACTTGTTGAACAACATAACTTATCCAGCGAAAGTGTCGGAGAGGGCAGCGAACGCCGATTAAAAATTGTCGGTGGCAGTGATTTCAAAAATGCGGGATAAATGCATTATTTTTTCTTAATTAATATATTCGGATTTTAACAATTCACTCTTGCTTGTTGGCATACATTTATTTTAAAGTTAATATTTCGGAATGTTTTTGCCAAGAATTAGTATCGGCAAATCGTTTAAATGTGCAAAATCCAAAAATTCTTGTTCAATTTCTTTTATATCATCAACAAGTGCAAACATAAAATTCACTTGCGGTGCATAAACGCATACTTCATTTACAACGCCGAAATAAGGATAAATTAATTTTTTATTTGCATTTATAATTGTGTTTTTTACTGTTTTAATATCAGAATTTTTTTCTGATAAATTTTTTAACATATCTTGTTTTATTTGGGATAAAGAATATAGTTTAGACATTTTTTGATACAAATTTATATATTCTTTTTCTGAAAGTGAAAGTTTACTTTTTATTTTATCGGGTACAAAATTTCTGTATCTGTTTTCTTCTATTATTTTTTTATAGTTATCAATATTTTTTTCACGTCCTGAAACTTGCATTTCTTCATCGGCATTTGCAATGTTTTGATTTAAAACTTTAAATCCTACGCCGAATTTATATCTTAAAAATGTATTTTTATTTTTCAAATCAACAAAGGAAGCGCTTAAAAACGGTTTTTCACCGTATTTTATACTTGAAACTATTCTTTGTAAGTCATGTGCGTTATCAGTTGCGTGAATAAAGAAATTAAGGTCTTTTTTTGTTGTATTTGGAGCAAAACCGATTGTTGATAAATCTTTTTCATCTGTATAATCTTTAAAGTTTATAACTTTATATGTTTTCCCGTTATATTCGGTTTTCGGCATTAATTTCGGATTAATTATTGTATTTGCGAAAATGATTTGTCCTGTTTCGCTTATTTTATCAATATTTTTTTTGATTTCTGTTGCATTTGTATTGAAATCATTTATCTCGGTTTCTGTATTTAAATGAGCTAAAGTCAATATTTTTGCAATTTCCATTGCACCGGAGTTTTTAAGTGCAAATGCGGTTTCAAAAGCGGATTGACTTCCGTTTTGATAACACTCTAACCAATGATGATTTTCTATCAAATTTATAATTTCATTTTTTAAATTATTTTCTAATTTTAATTTATATAAAATATTTTTTGCAACTTTCGAAGATTGTTTTGCATGCGAATAATCTTCCTGCTTTGAATTTTTTGATATATCGTGAAAAATTGCAACAAATTTTAAAATGGTTTTTTCGATATTATCAAGTTTTGAGTAATCTTCATTATTTAAACAGGTAGCAAGTGTATTAAACAAATGTACATCAACTGTTTGATTGTTTATATTTTTTCCGATAATATTTATAAATTCGGGAAAAGCTTTAATTAAAGCATTCGCAGTTTCGTTAAAATCTTTATCATTTGTTTGAATTTCATTTTTTAAAAGAAATTTTTTGCAAATATTAACTATATTTTCTTCAATATCATTATTCGGATTTAATTTGTTTGTATTAATAAATCCGTTAAAATCAGTAATTTTATCATTTTGTATTTTTGCAGATATTTCCATTTTTTGTAGAATGTCTGCTTTTTGTACTTCTTTTAAATCTTTTAAACAATCATTTAAATCATTAATAAAATCTTTTCTTGAATATTTAAGCGGTAATCCGCTTTCTTTGTATAAAAAATAATCAAAATTGATAATTCTGTTATTTATTTCATTATTGTTTACTAAAAATTTATTGCAGAAATTTTCAATATCTTCTTTTTCTACATTTATAACGTTGATTGATTGCAAAAGTTCTTTTTGCAAGTCGGAAATTGTAGAATTAATATTTAATTCTTTTATTTCTTCTTTTGTAAGAATTTTTTTTGAGTCTGTTAATTGGTCTATAATCGCAATTTTTTCCCGATTAGTATATTTTAACGGAGTATAGTAGTTATTATTTGATAAATTTTTTTCAATTAAATATTCAAATCCGTTGCATTTTGTAATTATTTCATTATCTTTTTTATAATCATAATAATTTTCAGAAATATATTTTTTTATTTTCAAAAGTGAAGATTGATTTTTGTTATAAAAATCCGAATTGAAAAAACAATCTTTATTTTTATATTTAGAAATAGTATAGACAGTTCTTTCGTTTAAAAGTTCTTCGTTGAAGAGTTCTGTAATTTCATTTTTCATATCTTTGTTTGTATTATTTCTGATTAATTCCAAAAATTTAATAATACATTCAAAATTCATTTTTTGTTTTTTTAAAATTTGCAATACAAAATTTATTTCTTCATTTGTTGTATTATTTGCCAAAAAACAAGAAAAATATTCACTAATTCCACATTCACATAATTTATTTTGAATAATTTCAATTTCAGATAAATATTCGGATTTTAAAGGTTTTTTCGCTTTTCTTAAAATTCCGTTAAATTTTAAATATGAGTTATTATTGGAAGAATTCAAAATTTTCATATTTATTTAAAAACTCTAAAAAATAAATTTGCGCAAAATAAGAGAGAAATTTTTAAATTTCTCTCTTTTCCTTAAATTAAATAATATTATTAAGCAATTTCAATAGCGTTAACAGGGCAGCAATCAGCAGCTTCTTTTACGCAATCTTCATTACCTGCAACTGCAGCTTCATTAACTACGGCTTGATCTTCAATTGAAAATACTTTATCGCAAACTGATTCGCAAGCGCCGCATGCTATACAAGAGTCATTAACTGTAACTTTCATTATTTTCTCCTTTTTTTATTAACTAAATTTACTAAAATACAAAAATATTATATCACCAATTAAAAATTTTTACATCTTTAAACCGGAATTATTTTTTAGAGCAGACATTAAGCATATTTTCAATGCATTGTCGTGCCTTTTTTGCAAGATTTTCGTCAATATTAATTTCATTTTCTTCTTTTAACAATGAATTATAAATATCGTTTAGCGAATTCATTTTCATGCTTTCGCAAATAAGAGAGTTATTAATAAGAATAAATTCTTTTCCCCAATTATTTATAATGTTGTCACGATTTAACCTGTCTGCAACACCTTTTTCCGTTGCAATAATGAATTGTTTCTCATTGCTTTTTTTTGCAAATTCCATTAATGCTTTGGTTGAACCCACGAAATCAGAAATGCTCGAAACTTTTTCATCACATTCCGGATGTGTAAGAATTAATCCGTTCGGATATTTTTGTCTTGCTTTTTGAATATCTTCAACGGTAATTTTTTGGTGGATTGGGCAACAACCGTTATAAGTTATAATTTCAACATTTTTTAATTGTTTTTCTACCCATTTTCCTAAATAATTATCGGGAACAAATAAAACTTTTGGAACATTTAAGCTTCTAACTATATCTATTGCATTTGAACTTGTACAACAAATATCACATTCTGCTTTTACTTCCGCCGTAGAATTAATGTAACAAACTGTCGGAATATTCGGATATTTTGCTTTAAATTCTCTTAATTTTTGAACCGTAATCATATCCGCCATTGCACAACCTGCATTAATATGTGGAATTAGAACCTTTTTATTCGGTGATAATAATTTTGCGCTTTGAGCCATAAAATAAACACCCGCAAAAAGAATTATTTCCGCATCGGTTTTTGCGGCAACTTGACTTAAATATAAAGAATCTCCGACATAATCGGCGACTTCATCAATTTCGACATTTTGATAACAATGTGCCAGTATTATTGCTTTTTTTTCTTTTTTTAATTTTTTTATTTCTTCTGTAATATTCATAATTTTCTCAATTTAATAATTAATTATCTTTTTAATTATAAGACAAAAAATTTCTTATTAATATTAAATTTTATAAAATATTGTTTAAATTTTGTAATATTTCTTGTGCTTGGATAAAAGCAATGTTATACTTGTAGCAGGAGGGTATTTATATGTGTATTAGTCCGATTTCTAGCGGTTTCGTTCATTGGAATGACGGAATAAATATTTATGTTAATCCGAATAAAGTCAGTTGTATTTGTGATAATTTATCCGGTGAAAAAACATCCAAAGTTATGTTTGAAGATGGTTCGATTATTGATGTTGATATTCCAGCAAATAAACTTTTTGAGAAAAATAATAATAAAGACATAGAGTTGAAAAAATTTGTTGCAATCGGTTAATTAAACATTTCTTATTTTATTTTTAAAGCTGCTGAATTAATAAAAATTCAGCAGCTTTTTGTGTTTCACGTTATTTAATTATTGAGTATATAAAGTTAATTTAACCAATCAATAATTCTTTCGGAAATATAATCAAATCCGTGTATTTTTGGTAGTTTTCCGCCTTTTATTGCTTTTGAGTATACTAAAATCGGAACTTGTTCTCTGGTATGATCAGTACCTTTTACGGTCGGGTCGCAACCATGATCTGCAGTAATGATTAATAAATCATCATCAGTCATTGCTTCAATAAATTTAGGCAAGTATGTATCAATTTCTTCAATTGCTTTTGCATAACCTTTTGCGTCATTACGGTGACCATATAACATATCTGTGTCTACAAGGTTTGTAAAAATAAATTGCTTGTCGTAATTTTTTACATCATAGTTTTTTGTTTTTATTTCGTCTAAATTCAATTCATTTTTAATTGCTTTTAGAGTTAATTCCAAACCTTCTGTATTTCCTCCGGTGTGAATTGCATGCGAAATACCTTTTCCTACAAAAATATCTTCAATTTTGCCAATGCCCAAAACTGCGCCGTTATTTTTTAATATTATGTCGCAAGTAGAATCTTTAAAAGGTTCTACGGAATAATCTCTTCTTAATCCGCCGATTCTGGTAGGTTTACCGTCAATCATTCTGTAAGGTCTTGCAATAACTCTTGAAACATTGTATTCATCGGTTAAAAGTTCTCTTGCAATTTTGCAATATTCATATAAAGTTTCAACAGGAATAATATCAATATCAACTGCAATTTGAAAAACGCTATCTGCACTTGTATAAATAATAGGGAATTTCGTTTTGGCGTGTTCTTCGTGAAAATCTTCAATAACTTTTGTTCCTGAAGCGGGATAGTTTGCTAAAATTCCTTTACAATTTGTTTTTTCAATGAATTTATCAATTAATTCTTTTGGAAATCCGTTAGGATATACTTTAAACGGGTTATCCAAAACAAGCCCCATCATTTCCCAGTGACCTGTAGTTGTGTCTTTACCTTTTGATTTTTCAGTCATTATTCCGTATTGTGCTTTTGCGTTTGAATTGGCACAAACACCCATAACTTCGCCTAAATTTCCCAATCCTAATTCATAAAAATTGGGAGCATTTAAACCGTTAACCGCTTTTGCAACATTACACAATGTGTTGCATTCTTTAACATCACCATAATCTGCGCAATCAGGTAATGCGCCACAACCCATTGAATCAATAACTACTACAATTGCTCTTTTCATATACAACTCCAATGCTTATTTACTCCAAATTTTATTTTAGCAGAAACAAAAAAGTTCTGTAACCCCCCAGAACTTTTATATAAATCCCTAATCTCGCTCGATAAAATCTTTTCTATTTTATTAATGTCTAACTTTAAAATTATTCCCCTCTTTTTTGTTTTTTGCCTCTCACTCCCGTAAGATTAGCTTAGCCATCACTCCTTTCCTAAGCCGCTTGTCTATGTTATTAATTGTAGAATTTACAATATTTTTACACAAGAAAATAATTGTTTACTATTTTTTACAAATTGATTTAACCCCGTAATTATGGCGGTAAAACGAACTTAACAATCAGTAATATTAATAAAATTCAAAAAAAATATGTTTTTTCTATTGACAGGTTCATGTTCAATCAGGTTAAGTCTTTTGTCGAACTTGCTACAAATATAATATTCTTTAATTGTTAAGAAAATGTGTTTTTAATTGTTAAGAAAATTTTAAAATGCGAAAATGCCCTAAAAAATCGGTTTTTTTGAGTTTTTTTGGTATAATTGTAAAAGAAGAAGGTATAAGATGATTTTTAGATTTATTAATTCGGGCGAATCACATGGGAAATGCCTCAATGCCATTATTGATGGGGTTCCCGCAGGTGTATTCATAGATGTAAATTTTATAAACAATGAATTGGCAAGACGTCAGGTCGGTTACGGTCGTGGTGGCAGAATGCTGATTGAAAAAGACAAAGTTGAAATATTATCGGGAGTCAGGCATGGGTATTCAACGGGTGCGCCAATTTGTTTATCCGTTAAAAATAAAGATTGGGAAAATTGGACGATAGCAATGTCAACTTCAAGTCTTGAAGATTGTTGTGAAAATAAAGAGATAATCGAAGCTAAAAAAATTACAAAAGTTCGTCCAGGGCATGCTGATTTAACGGGTGCGCTTAAATATAATCACAATGATATTCGTAATATTTTGGAGCGTTCAAGTGCAAGAGAAACAACCACTCGAGTTGCCGTAGGTGCAATTGCAAAATGCATTTTAAAAGAGTTCGGAATTGACGGACTTAGTGTTGTTACTCAAATCGGAAAAATTAAATCTTGTGTTAACGATGATATATTTACGCATAAAGAAGAAATTGAAAAGTCTGATTTGCGAGTTTATGACGATAAAAGTTATGATTTGATGAAAAAAGAAATTGATTTGGCGAAAGAAGCAGGTGACACTTTAGGCGGTCGTTTTAGTGTCGTTTTTAGAAATGTTCCTGTCGGATTAGGTTCTTTTGTTCATTGGGACAGAAAAATTGACGCTCAAATTGCACAAGCGGTTATGAGTATTCAAGCCGTTAAATCCGTAGAAATAGGAATGGGTAACATGGTTGCCGATAATTTCGGTTCAAATACTCATGATGAAATTTTTTACGATAACGGTAAATATTACAGAAAATCGAATAATGCCGGCGGAATAGAAGGCGGTATGACAAACGGTGAAAATATAATAATTTCGGCAGCCATGAAAGCAATTCCAACAATGAAAAAGCCTTTAAATTCCGTTGAAATTGATACGCATAATCCTGTATCAGCTCATTTTGAAAGATCGGATACTTGTGCGGTTCCTGCATGTGCCGTTGTTGCGGAAAGTATGGTAGCAATAGTACTTGTAAATGCGTTGTTTGATAAATTTTCGCACGATAATATCGAAGAAATGAAAGAAAACTACAAAAATTATATGAATAGGATTTCAAAAAGATAGTATGAATATTACGTTAATCGGAATGATGGGGGCGGGAAAATCTTCTGTCGGCAGATTATTAGCTTCTCGGACGGGATTTAACTTTACGGATACGGATGAACTAATAGTTAAGCAAGAGGGAAAATCCGTTAATCAAATTTTTGAAGAAAATGGCGAACAATATTTTCGTATGCTTGAAACGCAAGTATTACAAAATGTTTTAAACGCTCAAAATCAAGTGATTTCTACGGGCGGAGGAATTGTTAAATTTCAAAAAAATATTGATTTATTAAAATCAAATTCAACGTTAATTTATTTGAAAGCAGATTGTCAAACATTGTATAATCGTGTAAAAAATGATAAAAACAGACCTTTGTTGAATAATTCCGAAGATGTATGTTTAAAAATAAATACATTATTGAAAGAACGTTGTGTTAAATATGAAATGGCTGATATTATTATTGATACAACAGAAAAATCATTACAAACAATAGCAGATGAAATAATAGGTAAAATAAAATAATGAAAAAAGTTGAAGTGAATTTATTGGCGGAAAAAGAGCGTTCTTATCCGATATTTGTAGGTGAAAATTTACTTGATAATATTTATAATTTAATTCGGAAATATACAAATGCCAAAAAGTTCTTGGTAGTTACAAATGATACGATTTATCCTTTATACGGAGAAAAATTAAAACATGAAAATTCAGAGTTTTTAATTTTGCCCGACGGTGAAATATATAAAAACATGGATGTACTTGCTTTAATTATAGATAAAGCTTTAAATATTAAATTAGAGAGAAAAGATTGTATAATTGCATTAGGCGGCGGAGTTGTAGGTGATATGGCGGGATTTGCCGCTTCAATTATTCAACGTGGAATCGATTTTATTCAAGTACCTACTACTCTTTTAGCTCAAGTCGATTCATCGGTAGGCGGTAAAGTTGCGGTTAATCATGCTGCCGGTAAAAATTTAATAGGTGCTTTTTATCAGCCGAAAGTTGTTATCGCAGATATTTCGGTTTTAAATACTTTGGATGACAGGCAATTTAAAACAGGATTAAGTGAAATTTTAAAATATGCATTTATTGAAAAAAACGTAAATGCACAAGAAAATTATAATTTATTTGAATTTTTAGAAAAAAATAAAGATGAAATTATTTCTAAAAATCCTGAAATTTTAACAAAGTTAATAGAAATTTGTTGTAAATTAAAATCAGCTGTTGTAAATCAGGATGAAAAAGAAAAAGGATTAAGAGCTATTTTAAATTTCGGACATACTTATGCTCATGCAATTGAAAATTTGACAGGATATGAAAAATATACACATGGTGAAGCAGTTGCAATGGGTATGAAATTAATTTTCGATTTAGCTTTGTTTAAAAATTTTATAAATAATGATTATTATAATAAAGCATTAAAATTATTGTCGGATTACGGTTTAAAAACAGAATTTTCGGATGTTTTTGATTGTGAATTATTTTATGAAACAATGTTTTCGGATAAAAAAGTTTGCGGCGGAAAAATAAATTTCGTCGTTCCTATTGCGGAAAAAGAAGTAGAAATAAAAAATAATATTGATAAAAATATTGTTTTAAAGGGAATAGTAAAAATGTAGTTAAGAAATGCTATAATGTAAGAGTGTGAATAAGGGGTTTAATATGAAAATATTATTATCAAATGACGACGGAGTTATGGCAGAGGGTATAAAAGCTCTGACAGTTGCATTAAGTAAAGATCATGAAGTTTACGTTGTTACGCCGGATAGAGAAAGAAGTGCGGCGGGGCATTCATTGACTTTACATACTCCAATACGTGTAGAAGAATTAGACTCTAAATTCGGTGCTAAGAGAATTTGGATTACAAGCGGAACCCCCGGGGATTGCGTTAAAATTGCTATTAATGCCATTTTAGCGGATAATGAAAAGCCTGATTTAATAATTTCAGGGATTAATCACGGCCCTAATTTAGGTACGGATGTTTTATACTCAGGGACGGTAAGTTGTGCGATGGAAGGTGCAATGATGGGGTATCCGAGTATTGCGGTTTCTCTTGCAAGTATGTCGTCCGATCCTGCTTTATTTAAAAATGTTGCAGAATTTATGAGAAAATTTCTTAATAAAATAAAAGATTATAAATTCCCGCCCAAAACAATTTTAAATGTAAATGTTCCCGGATTAATGGAAGAAGAATTTGCGGGAATTGCAATTACTCGTTTGGGCGGAAAAATGTTTACGGATGAATATGATAAAAGAGTTGACCCCAGAGGCAAGGTATATTATTGGATGGCGGGTGAATTAATAAAACATTGCGAAAACGATGATACGGATTTGAATGCTTTAAGATGGAATAAAGTATCCGTTACTCCGATTACTTTTGAAATAACTGAAACTTGCGTAATGCCGGCTTTGGCAAATGCATTGTGTAATGAAGATTTGTCAAAATGGTAAGTCTTTTGATAATTAAGCGCTAATAATATGAAAATAATACATTATGCGTAATTTATAAAGAAGAAGATTTTAAACAAAATCCTCTTCTTTCTTAAATTCTATATTTTAACGGGATAATCATCGGGTATTT
The DNA here is from genome assembly GCA_964527005.1 of uncultured Muribaculaceae bacterium. Taxonomy (GTDB): domain Bacteria; phylum Cyanobacteriota; class Vampirovibrionia; order Gastranaerophilales; family Gastranaerophilaceae; genus Avigastranaerophilus. The sequence continues at coordinate 19,368 of CAZGRH010000010.1, forward strand.
TAAACCCGTTCATTTTTATTAATGCAAAACAAGGTCCCTCATTACCAAAATTATCACCGTCTTTGCACTCTCGCATATACGTATTTCTAGAAAATCCGGAATGTGAAGAATAACCGTAAGTTTTGGAAAAGTAATTAATATATTTAGGTGTAGCTCCCTCACAAAAAGGCATTCTAAAATGGTCTTTTCCTATTTTGTTCGGTCCTTTATCTCCATTTATATCGAAAATAACTTGTGCACATGCTCGACCATCGACAGTTGCAAAACCGCCAAACATTCTTATTCTGCTACCATCCGAAAAATAATACACATTGGGCACTACTACATTTTCCTCAATTTTTCTCTCATAATATTTTGCGACATTCAGATGTTTTTCAACTATGTTTTTTTGAAACCATGTCCAAGG
>CAZGRH010000011.1:0-19738 GCA_964527005.1 uncultured Muribaculaceae bacterium
GATATTCGTTGGCAATTTTTAATTGAATCATTTATGCTTTCAATGATTGGCGGATTAATCGGTGTAATTACAGGCATAATTGGCGCAAAATCCGTAGAAATTTTTTCAAGCGGAATGAATGTTTCAATTTCTTTATTTTCTATAATTTTATCTTTAGGATTTTCAGGATTAGTCGGTATTGCATTCGGATATTATCCGGCATATAAAGCTTCTTTATTAAATCCGATTGATGCTCTGCGTTACGAATAAAAATAAAAATTACAAATATTGAATTAATTATTAGATTAAGTTGTTTTTTAAGAAAAAATATTGTATAAAATAAATATGCAAAAGGTACTTAAAACATTAGTATATTCTTTTTTAATAATGAGCATTTCCGCATTATTTACTAACAGTGCTTTCGCACAAGATGATACCGCCTGCAAAATTAAAGAAGGAACATTTTTAAGAGTCATAAACTTAGCGGAAATATCTTCTTTAATGGCAGACAAAGAAGATGAAACGGTATTTATCAACACTTCGGATATGTATATATATGAAACCAATCGGATTCCGAAAAATACAAAAATCTACGGCGAAATTGAAGAAGTTTTAGAACCGATAAAAGGCAAAAACGGTGCAATAAAAATATCAGTAAACAAAATGATAACTCCCGATAAAAAAGTATATAAATTCAAAGGACACATTCAAGGTCCCAATAACGGATATTTCGGAGGGGAAAAAACTGCGGTTACTTATTACCATAAAGTACCCCACTATATAAGAGGATTAAAACCAATGTTACAAGTTGCACCAACGGATATTTTGGATATGGGACAACATACGATTATTAAAGCAGGAACAGAATTAATACTTGTTATTGAAGAAGAAATAGTATTAAAATGAACTTTATAAAAGCGAAATCGTTATATATAAAAAAATAAGTAATTGTTTGACGGATAAGGAGAAAAAATATGAATAAAAAATTTTTAGCATTGGCTATAGTTGCATTATTGACAACAAGCTTTAATTTTGCAAGTGCAAACGGAAATATTCAATATGCACCGGCACAAGAAAATAATTACAAAACTCAATATCCGATTCCCGTAAACTATCAACAACAACCGTCATATTTAAACGGAAATTATTATAACGGAAATACTTATTCACAAGATCAATTGCAAGGAAATGTTGTATTAGTTCCTGCAAATACTACATTTCAAGCAACAACAACCGCACCAATTAATTCTGAATCAATGCAAACAGGCGATAACGTTGTTTTATATTTAGCATCAGATTTTTATTACGGTAAAAATTTAATTGCACCTGCAGGCAGTAAAGTTAACGGTATAGTTATTAAAGCTAAAAAAGGCGGTTACGGAAAAAGAAACGGTCAACTTCAAATAAGATTTAGCAACATTTACACGCCAAACGGACAAATGATTCCTATATCGGCACAAATTCAAACAAATGACGGTTCAGGCACTTTAAAAGGCGGAACAAAAAAAGATGCGGCAAAAGGCTATGCCGGTAAAGCGGTAATGGGCGCTGCTACAGGTGCGGTAACAGGTACGATTATGGGCGCTTTATCTGACGGAAGTGTAGGCAAAGGTGCCGCATACGGTACTGCATTGGGCGGCGGTGTCGGACTTCTTACGGGACTTTACGACAAAGGAACAAATGTTGAAATACCGCAAAATGCACAATTAAATTTGATATTAAACCAACCCATAACCGTTAGTTCACAGTATCAATATTAGTATATGTCATTAGTAAACAGACTATTTGTTTTATTGAAAATTTTTTGATAAAATAAATGGCAAATGGGATATATAGAATGTCTGTAATAAAAAATGACAATAATAAACCTTCCGAAAACGAAGGACAATATACAAAAAAAGAAGAGAAATATACACTTCCTGCGGTAATAAGATTTGACGAAGAAGATTTGACCATAGAAAAATCATTTCTAATATCACTTATCATACATCCGCTTATACTGCTATTGTGTCTAATTTCTTCTTTTTTAATGCAACAATTGGGCTTGATTCAATTACCAATTGAAGAACCAAAAGACATTGAATTTGTTTTGGTTGAAAGAGAAGCACCGCCAATCGATAAAAACACGAAAAATAGGGCAGATATGAATTCACAGGCAGGCGGGAAACATGACCCGAAAAGACCTGTGTCTTTACCTCAAACTTCCGCACCAAAAAGCAATGATAAAAAAGCGACTCCTCCTGCTTCACAACCTAAAAAAGCAGAAGTAAAACAATCAAATCTACAACCACAAAAACAACAAGTTACGCAAAGCAAACCGCAACCCGTTTCTACGCCTGCGCCAAAAGCTCCTGCGCCAAAACCTATGCCGCAACCTGCTATGCGACCTGTTGTTACAAATCAAAACCCACAATCAAATTTTAATATTCCGATACCAAAATCATCAATTCCGCAAATAGCCCAACCAACTACGGCGCCGATAACTTCTCGGTCAAAACAAGCAGGCGGTTCATCAACTACAAGTGCGGGAACAAGTGCAAAACCGAGTTTTTCTCCGACAATGTCGGGAGTTTCCGGTGCTAATGGTTCAACACTCGGTGGTGGCGGAAGATTTAACGGATACGGAACAGGAAAAGGCAATGTCGGAAATCCGTCCCCCGGAAATCCAAACGGTATCCCCGGAATTGATGCAATAAAAGAACCTGATTTCGGACCTTATATGAAAGAACTCCAACGCAGAATTAAATTAAACTGGGATCCTCCACAAGGAAATGAAAGTAAACGTGTTGTTTTATTATTTACAATTGCACGTGACGGAAGATTATTAAATATTAAAATTCATAAATCATCGGGACTTCAAGCGGCAGATAACGCACCAATTAATGGCGTAAACTTAACGGCTCCGTTTAGCCCTTTGCCGCCCGATTACAGAAATACCTCCATAGATATTCAATTTACATTTGACTACAATGTATTTGGCGTATCAGGATAAGAAATTTACAATAAGAAAAGAGGAATAAATTATGGAATTACTTTTACATTCAATTAAATTAGACTGGCCGGTATTGTTACCGATATTTTTATGTTCCGTATTAACAATTGCCGTTGCTATCAATAGATTTAGCTATTACAACAACAACAAAAGAGATGTTGTTAAATTTATAAAAGCTTTAAAAACAGAATTAGTTAACAACAGATTAGATTCCGCAAAAAATTTAAGTGTACAACTGGGCGGAGTAATAGGTGAAGTTGCGGAAGAAGCGGTAAGAATATTTTCCGAACAACGTGACGGTTTTTCCCGTTCATTTGATATTTCAGCTAATTTAGCAACCAGAAAATTAGAAAAATATCTTACAATTATAGGAACAGTTGGCGGTGTTTGTCCGTTTTTGGGCTTATTCGGAACCGTTGTCAGAATTCTTTATACATTTCAAGATTTAGCAATGCAGGGTAATCAATCAACCGCAGTTGCAATGGGTATCGGTTCCGCATTAATAGCAACCGCTTTCGGGCTTGGTGTAGCTATCATAGCAGTTATTCTTTACAACTTATTTCAATCTACCGTTAAACAATACGAAGATGATTTCCAATTAATCAAATTATTATTCCTAAGTTTTACGGATTCCGAAGAAAAAGCACAAACCAAAACATTAGTATAGGATTTTAATATGGCATTTCCCAACTCAGATAAAAAAGGTTTATTTACGGAAATAAATATTACCCCGTTAACCGATATATTTTTGGTATTGTTAATCATAATGATGGTAATTGCTCCCTCTTTTCAAACAATTGATACAAGTATAAACATACCTGAAATAAATAGCGGTGTAACCGTAGAACAAAAAAATGCAGAAGTTGCAGTCACGAAACAAGGTAATTTTTATATTAACGGACAAGCAATAAATTCTGAAAACTTAATTTTTGAACTTAACAAAATAAAACCGTCTTTAGAAAAACCCGAAGTTGTTGTAAAAGCGGATAAAGAAACGAAAAGCAGTGAAATTCAAAAGATAATGAAAGCTGCCCAAGAAGCACAATTCACAAAACTTATCATAGCAGGAGAACCGCTTTCAAAAAAAGAACAAAAAAATCTTGAAAACAACAAACAAACAAATGTTGTTCAAGAAAATCAACCGATTTCAAGCACTTCAAATACTTCTAATATTGATTGGGATGAATAAAAGGTTAAAAAATATGCGTTCAAACAGAAAAACATTTAATGAAATTAATATTACTCCGTTAACGGATATATTTCTTGTTTTGTTGATTATAATGATGGTTATCGCACCTCTTTTAGACCAACAAGGATTAAATTTGGCGGTTCCGAATATGATAGAAGTTCAAGATGAAATAAAAGACTCTAAACTTATAAAAGTCACAGTAACCGATAATGATATTTATATGATTAACGGGCAAGAATTATCTGCCAAAAATATAAAAAATATAATAAAAGAGCAAGCACGGGAAAATCCTGACGGATTATTAATAATCACTCAACAAAACGCAACACACGGTGCAGTCGTTAAATTGATGGATGAAGCTCGTAATGCAGGTGTTACAAATATTTCAATTACGGAATATTAATATTAATTTGATTGTTTTATAAGTAAAACAATACTTTGTGCGGAAATAGCTTCTTTTTTTCCGACTGAATCTTGTTCTTCCATTGTTTTAGCTTTTATTGAAATTTTATTTATGTCAATTTCCAAAATTTGAGAAAGTTTTTTTCTCATTTTAAGAATATAAGGCTTCATCTTAGGTTCTTGTGCGAAAATAGTATTATCTAAATTATTAATAACATATCCGTACGACTTTACAATAGAATAAGTTTCTTTTAAAAGAATTGAACTGTCTATATCCTTATATTTCGGGTCATTATCAGGAAAATGAGTACCTATATCGCTAAGAGCCAATGCGCCGAATAATGAATCTATAATTGAATGAATAAGCACATCCGCATCGGAATGTCCTAATAATCCTTTTTTGTAGGGAATTTCAACCCCGCCTAATATAAATTTTCTGTCATCGACCAATTTATGAATATCGAAACCTTGCCCTATTCTAAACATTGCTTCTCCCAAAAACAAATTTATCAACCGCTTTAACAAAACCGTCATTTTCAATTGTATCGGTAATAAAATCAGCATTTTTTTTGATTTCAGGTGTACCGTTACCCATCGCAACACCAATTCCCGCCGTTACAATCATTTCAATATCATTATTTTGGTCGCCGATAGCCATAACTTCTTTTTCGCTGAAACCTAATTTATTCGCAAGTAATTTAATAGCATTACCTTTTGTTGCCGTTTTATTTGCAATTTCACAAAAATATTTAAAAGATTTAACCACGTATATTTGCGGATATTTTTTTTGCAATTCGGAAATGTATGAGTCTATAAACTCCGGATTATAATCAATTGCCAGTAACTTATTTAATTTTGAAAAATCCAAATCATCAAAAGAATTAACTTTAAAATAATCTATACCCTTATCTCCGATGTAATTTTTTATATATTCATCATCATTTTCAACATATAATTTATCTTCAATATAAACATTTAAATGAATATTTCTTTTCCTGCAATCTTCCACAATTTCTCTTGCAATAGTTTCATCCAAATATTTTACATCTATTATTTCACCGTCATAAGAATTTATTAAACCACCTTGATAACAAATTAAAGGACATTTAATTCCCAATAAATCCGCCACATATTTTGCACTGCCGAATGTACGCCCCGTTGCAATTGCAATATTAATTTTTTCTTTATCAAGCTTTTGAATACATTCTTTTACACCGATACTAATACCTGTTTCCGGAGAATATATCGTTCCGTCAATATCGGTTACAACCATTTTTATCATAGTTTATACGCCCTCATTAATGCACAAATTGTTTTTGCATCATTAATTTTGCCTTGTTTAATCATTTCAAAAACTTCATCAACGGGAATTTCAATGTAATTTAATCTTTCTCCCTCATCAAGATGTTGTCCTTTAAAAGTAAGATTCTTTGCCTTAAAAAGGAATAATTTTTCGGTACAAAACCCGGGGCTTGTCCAAATAAATCCGAGGGAATTCCAAGTTTGAGCAAAATATCCCGTTTCTTCTTCAAGTTCTCTTTTTGCTGCAGACAATATATCTTCATTTTTTTTATCCAATTTACCTGCGGGAAGTTCATATAAAACTTCTTTAGTTGCATATCTGTATTGTTCAACCATTAAAATATTTTTATCTTTTTCGGCAACTATAACAACTCCGCCATTATGATGAACAACTTCCCTTTTTGATTTATAACCGTCAAAAAGCTCTATATCATCACAAGTTATTGTAAAAACTTTTCCTCTGTATATTTCTTTAGAACTAATTTGTTTCTCAATTAAATTTTCCATGTTTAAATTATACATGTATAATAAATAAAAAACCAGCAACTTTATTTTTTAGAGGTTTTAAATACAATAGTAACGAAGGATAGTCATGTCAAATATACTAAATGCCGCAATAACAGATAATTATACAGTGTTAACAAGAGTGAGTGTTAATTCAAATCGTGCTTCATTACCTGACAAATTAGATGAAATTACACTGCAACTTGAAAAAAAGAAAAGAAATAAACAATTGGCACTAACCTTTTCGGGACTTGCTATTTTAGGTATTACTTCAACATTAATCGGTAAAAAAATAAAAAACGCAGAAATAAAAAAATTAAAAGAACAATCACTCGAAATAATAAAAGACTCCAAAGAAATTTCTAACACCGGATATCAAGTTTTAAACGAAACAAAAAAATTTACAAATGAACTTAAAGACAAAATTCAAAAAGCAATAAAAACAAATCCGAATTCTATAACCGAATTAACTGACGGAAAAAGTGTTTTTGAAGAATTTGCCGGAAATACGCTTATTACAAGTACAATTTTTTCAAAAAATACTGACGATATAATATTACATTCAATTATTCAAAAAAAGCCTGACGGAAAATTTAACAAAATAATTTTTGATGAAAATAATTTTATAAAAAATATATTTTCAAATATTTCAAAACTAAATAATGATACTGTTTTTGCAAATAACATATATGAATATAACGCAAATTCCCTTACAAAAGTTTGTTGCGGTTATTTAAATCAATCACCCGATAATATTATAATCAACAAGTATTTTAATTTCGGAGAAAACAAAAATCTTTGCAAATTTGTTAATAATTGTCATTATAACCCCGATAAATCAACAAAAGTAAAAGAATTATTTAACTTCATTGACGATAAAATAAAAAATGTTGTTGTAAGAACAAAAACAAAAGGTAATATTTTAATTTCGGATAAAATTTATCATTTCAAAGACGGAGATTATTTCCGCACTCAAAAATTTTCGGAATACGGATTAAAAGATGTCGGGAATATTAAACCATGGACTGAAATTATATATGATATAGCAAGTGGTATATTTGATTAATACACTTATAAACATGTTATAATTTATTTATGAATAAAAAAAATATTATAGGATTTTGGGGATATCCTCATCCCGAATTGATAAACAAATATAAAAAATTATATCCGTGTGCGCAATGGATAGATTTTGACATAGATTGGGGATTTTCGAAACAAGATATTTTACCCGAATCATATTGTACTATTATTAAAAACATAATTAATTCGGCATTTCACTATAAAAATGAATTACTGGTTATATTAGCACCAATCGGCAAAGATAAATGTGATAGCGGTTGGTTTGCTTATGAAATTTTAAAAGATATGAATTTCCCCGTTATTGCTTCTGTTTTTGAAGAAACGACATTTAAAAGAAAAGTCAAAATTTCTACATCTAATATACCTTTAAGAAAAAAAATAGAAATGATTACACAAGAAATATACGAACCTGTTAACGATAATATTCAACAATGCGAAGCAAAATTCGGATTTTGGGGTGTACCTCCGAATGACTTGACAATACTTGAATTATTTCCAAACGAAACTCATTTATACGGATGGACAAGATGTGTTGAAGCAATGACGCCGTCAGATATTGAACTTGAAATGTATGTTGATAAAAATGTTCCGACTGTATTTTATGCACAATCTTTTTGTTCAAAAGCTCAACTTGCAAAATATTTAGCTGACAAATACAATGGTTTATATATTGATATGGATGACAAAGCGACAAATTCCACAAAAGCAAAAATCGAAGCATTTTTGAGGTTAAGATAATGACTGATAATATTAAAATAGTTCTTGACGCAGGTACAACGTGGTCTAAGATAATGGAATCCGAAAATTCTGACTTAATGCAAGATTTTTCTTCATACTTTTTAAAATCGGAAAATGGCTTTAAATATTATATTTTACCCTCAAACGAATTAAAAAAAATTAATTTTAAATTTGATAAAGCGACGGGACACATGTCTTTATCAATGCTTAACGACAAAAAAGACTATGAAAACGAAGTTATAGCCTTAGTTAACGGATTTAAAAACGAAATACAAGAAGATTCCATAATTTTAGATATGGGAAGCAGAGATTCAAAATGGGCGCAATTTAAAGACGGAAAATTTAAAGATTTAGATTGGAATACCGGTTGTTCAAGTTCAACGGGCGCTACAATTGAAATGTTACTAAAGTTTTATAACATTAATGTCGAAGATTTAATTTTTAACAATGAAAAATATGTTATAACATGCGGAATTTTTGGTTTGGAAAAAATTATGGATGATATTGCAAAAGGTTGTAATTCCAATGAAGCAATTGCAAAATTTATACACGGAATTGCTTTTAATGCTTGGACATTCGCAAAAAAGCCCGATAAGTTATATTTATCAGGCGGTTTTTGCGAAAACAAATGTTTCGTTGAATCTTTAAGCCAATATTGCAATGTTCATCCGCTCGGCAGATTTTTACTTTGCAAAGGACTTTTTAATATAAAATCATAAAATTTTAGACTTTCTCTAAAAATTCTGATTTTACTTGTCCTTTTTCATCTTCAACATCTTTTGCGGAATAAAAGCGGTATCCGCCTGCTGATTTTCTTTGTCCCGAAATACAATGCGCAATATTGCAATGAGCAACATTTAATTTTTCACTTGCTTCTTTTGCGGTATTAAAAACCATATAACTGCCATCGTCTTTAAAAGCATATACAATATAAGATTTATTGTTATCTTTAATTTTTTTGGAAATTTTTTTTATTAATTTTTTATCAACAATTAAATCACCACGAGAATTAAATTTTTCAATTTCATCAGCATTAGCGAAAACAACATTACGTTTTATTATTTTATTTTCCAGACTTCCCTCATATACTATTCTTCTGCTAAAATCAGTATCTTCACTTGCTTCCGTAACAGAATTATATCTTTTATATTCACCGTTCGAATATATAGCATAAATAGGTTTTTCAAATGCCGAAATTGCACTTTTTGCGCTATTAAACACCCTAAAATCAAATTCAACATTTCCGTCATTATCTTTAGTTTCAACCTCATTTGCACTAATGCAAATATATTCACCCGTTCTGTGATTATATCCGTCTAAATTTTGATAAATGGCAGTTTTATTTAACCCTGTTTTTGCAATCAACTCTTTAACATTTTCATATCTTGTATATGAATTATCGCTAATTTTAAGCAAATATACCGGCATTTCCAACTTCTTGCCATGCGGGAATTGTAATATTTTTTTATTTAAATTAACACTGCCGTCATCATTAATTATTTCAACGTCTTTGGCTCTGTAAAATGCATATCCGTTTATTACCTTATTAGTGCTTACCGCACATCTGATGCTATTTTCAGGCATATTTAACACTTCGGTTGCCTCTTTTACGGACGAATACTTTTTTATATTTCCGTCTATATCAATTGCATACAAACTGTGTTGACTAAATTTTTCTCTTACTTTTTTAAAAATATTTTTTAATAAAACAATTTGACCGTTTTCATCTTTTTCTTCTATTTGTTTTGCGGAAATAATAAATTTATCTTGTATTAACAACGAATTAAGCCGCAAATGATTTTCTACTTTCCGAACATCGCAATTTAAAGCTTTTGCAGTATCAATGCTATCTTCGTATTTTGTATAACTTAAATCATCATTAAAAATATAATTCGGTTTTTTCATTCTTGCAGCAAATGAAAACGCAAACGAATTTGTATAATTATTTAAAATATTCATGATTAATCTTAAATTCCTTTCCTATATCTGTTATAAATCATGAAAATTAAAAAATTTGCGTTAATTTTATTTTTTTTTAACATAACCAAAAATCGTTATTAAATTATATCTATAGGGTCAATGTCAATAATCATTTTTATATCATCCGAAACTTTACAATTCCTATAAAAAGTTGAAACTAAATACTGACCTTGTTTCCCCATCTTATTTTTTATAATTAATTGATACCTGTACTCTAAATTAATTTTATACATTACACATTTTAAAGCACCTGAAAGTTCAATATTTTCCGAAAGTTTTAATTTTTCGATTTGAGAAAATAATCTGTCAAAAACTTCATTTGCGCATTGTTTTGCTCTTTCTTCACTATTTGAGGAAACTACGATTTTTATAATTTGACAAAACGGTGGATAATTAAACATTTCTCGTCTAAATATTTCATTATTATAAAATTCTGTATAATTTTGAGATTTTGCATTTTTTATTGCATAAAGTTCAGGATTATAAGTTTGAAAAATAACTTTACCGTTAAAATCCCCTCTGCCGGCACGTCCCGCAACTTGCATTAAAAGTTGAAACCCTCTTTCACCGCTTCTGTAGTCAGGTAAAGAAAAACTTATATCGGCATCAATTACTCCAACTAATGTTACGTTTGGATTATCCAAACCTTTTGCAATAATTTGAGTTCCTATTAAAATATCCGTTTCACCTTTTTGAAATCTGTCTAAAATTTCAATATATTTAGTTTTGGAAGATAAAACATCAGAGTCAATTCTTTCAATTTCGGCATTTAAAAATAATTTTTTAGCAATATCTTCTATTCTTTGAATACCGGAACCTGTCATTTTAATATCATTAGAACCGCATTTTGAACAAACTTTTGGAGTCGGAATTGAAACATCACACCAATGGCATTTTAATGTTTTGTCTTCCGAATGATAAACCAATGGAATATCACAATTCGGGCATTTTATTACCTCTCCGCAATTTTTACATTGTACGCTTGTATAAAAACCTCGTCTGTTCATTAACAAAATAGCTTGTTTTTTGTTATTTAAAGTTTCATATATAGCATTTATCAATGTATTTGAAAATAAACTTTTAGAATTTTTATAAAATTCCTCTCTCATATCAACTATACTGACCTGAGCCAAATCAACATTATTAAAACGATTATTTAATGTTAAAAGAGAATTATTTTTCAAAGCATTATAATATGACTCAATATCAGGAGTGGCACTACCCTTTAATAATAAAGCGGAATGTATTTCTGCCATTTTTTCTGCGACTTTTCTTGCATCATATCTCGGAGCAGGAGAAGTTTGCTTATATGTATTTTCATGTTCTTCATCAATAATAATTAAACCTATGTTTTGTAAAGGCGCAAAAATAGCACTTCTTGCACCTATTATAATTTTAATTTGATTGTTCCTGATTTTGTTCCAAACATCAAATTTTTCACCGTCCGAAATAGAACTGTGCCAAAGTGCAACTTCATCCGGATTAAATCTTTTTATCAACCTTAAAGTTAATTGAGAAGCAAGCGCAATTTCCGGCACTAAAAATAAAACATTTCTTCCCGCTTTTAATGTTTTTTGTATTGCTTTAAAATATATTTCGGTTTTTCCTGAACCTGTAATTCCGTTTAATAAAATTTGTTCATTTTTTTTTGTTTCCATTTTATCTGAAATAATTTTAAAAATTGTTTCTTGCTCATTTGATAACAACGGAAATTCATCTTTTTCAATTGATTTAAATACTGACAACGGATTTCTATATATAACTTGTTCTTTTATATCAACAAAACCAAGTTCTTGCAATTTTAAAACAGTAGCCCTTGTTGTTTTGATTTCTTTTTCAAATTTAATTAAATCAGCACTTTTTAATTCTTCTAATTTTTCAAGAATTCTAAGCTGTCTAACAGTTGCATTTTCTTTTGTTTTAAAAATTATAATTTTTTCCGTTTTTTCTTTTTGAACGGCATTTTCTTTTAAAAACTTCATTGGAATTGCCGCTTGTATTACGTTATTTATATCGGTACAATAATAATTTGCAATCCAATCAAGCATTTTTAAATAATCAAGAGTAAAAACACTTTTTTTATCTATAATTTTGATTATTTCTTTTGCTTTAATATTTTCTTCCAAATAATCACCAAAACCGGTAACAAATGCAATAATATTTTGTTTTCTAAAACCAAAAGGAACAAGAACTGCTTGTCCTATCTTAATTTCACCTTTTATATTTTCAGGAATTAAGTAAGAAAAAGTTCGTGTTCCCAAATTTGGAATATCTACAATACATTGTGCATATTTGGACATTTTAAATTTTATTATTCGCCATCTACGGTAAGAAGTTCTTCCATCGCAGCTTCGACGGCATCTTTTAATGTCACAAGATTATCAGGTGAAATAGTTACACCTTTTTTTGTCGGTAACCAATTTGCTCCGTCATCAGTCGTATAATAAATTCTTAAATCAAGATACCTTTTATCTTTATATGAATTTATGCTGATTTGTAATTGTTCCGTAGCCGTTCTCGGAATTGTAGCTAAAATTTTCGGTTCTTCTGCCATTTTACTATCTCCTATTTATTAAGTGTTTCACTGTAATTCGGAATTTCAAAAGTTCTTGTATCAAAATCTTTATTGGTAAATTCCAGATACTTTTGCATAGAATTTTCCTTAGCATTATTGTAATAATCTTTTGAAATTATAGCAAGATATTTTTTGTTCAAATCACCCGAATAATTACCTAACGTATAGGCAAACTTTTTAATATCATTTTTATCAAATCCGCCACCGTATGCTTTCGTTTTCGCATCAGTACCTGATGGTCTAATTTCTATAAATTTATCATCAAATTCCAAATAAGTTCCGTCACCTACAAATTTAATATCAACTAAATTATCGAAATTTAAATTTTCGAAAACAGAACCTAATATTGATTTAACCTGTTCAACCGTTATTTTGCCGTCAGATTTCGCCAGTGCCAACGTCAAATAAAACAAATCATTTTTTGTTCTTAAAGCTTCTCCGTCTTTTTTTGCCTGCGTTAATTTAACTATATCGGGTTCAGATTCATTATAATAAGCAATATCTTCCCTCAAGTCATATTTTGCAATTATGTTATTATTTTCAAAAATTTTATTTAAGGCAATTGATAAAGTTTTATTTTCCGCTTCCAATTTAGAAGCTAAAGCTGAAGCAACAATAATTGCTTCTGATGCACTTTTTTCTCTCATCGCTATTGCAATTCTTCCTGCTTTTGATTTTATAAGTTCTTCACTACCGATAATCATTCCGCCGGACTCTTCGCCGCCAAAAATCATTCTCGGATTTTTACCCAAATTAACATCAACGCCGAATACATCTGTAACAATTACATCTTTATCGGGAGCCTGAATAATTTGATTTTCAACCTTTTTCATAACATTGGCAATTTCTTTAAAACCTACGGGAACATTTACAACTTTAACATCGTTAAATTTAGCCCATTCATCCCAAGATTTGGCACTCGCTGTAGTTTTTATCATAAAACGAGGATAATTATTCCATTGATTAGATGCTTTTAATTGTTTTGCCCAAAAATCCATTATTAATAAAAATGATTGATTTGCACTATATATACATAAAATTCTGCCTGCATCCAATTTTGAATAAGAAATTCCTACTTTGTCCAAAAATTCAATTGATTTTTCTTCTTCAATTTGACAAACGGTTAACCTGTCATGATCAGGGTCCGTAATCAAAACAACCGTTCCAATCGGATAATTTTTCAATTTTTCATCATATTTTAAAGTTTCTATAACAGGGAAAAACGATGTTCCGTCAGCTTTTTTTGCAACAACCGTTGCATCTACGGAATAATCATAAAAACATTTATTCCCTTTCGGGTCTGTATCATATTTTCCTATTCCGTGAAAGAAAGCATCTTCTTCTATATTTGACCAATCAAATTTATTTTCAATTTTAAATGTTTTTAAAATTTTACTTAACGTATTGTAAGCACTGCCACCAACATTTTCAATTACAATTTTATTGTTTAAATTATTAATTAATTCAATATTTTCTTTATTCGCAACACCACATGAAAGGTATTCCGCATACAAATCTATACCGTTATTAATCGTTTGCATAAAATGTTCATTAATTAATTCATCATCTGACTTCGCAATTTTAATGTTATATTCGCCTTTTTCTTTTACTATTGCAAAAATTTCTTTAATTTTATTTACAAATTCCGTTGATTCTTCCGGCAAATACTGACTGCCTTGAGAATTTAAATCTTTTGTCGCATTTTTTACACTAATTCCATGGCTTGAAGTTATATATTCTCCGCCAAGCAAATCAAGTTTAAAACACAAAAAAGAAGCGAGCCATATAGGCATTGTTTGACGTTGATATGTTGTCAACGTTTCAATACCTTGCGCCGCTTGTACTCTGGCAATCAAATCCAAAAACTTATCAGAATTATAACGAACTTCTCTTCCTGCTAATTTTAATAATTTTTTACCTTTGTATTTTTCACTTGCAACAAGCGCTTTCGCATAAGTTGCAAGCATTATTCCCATTATATTTATAGGAAATCTTACATCATAAGGGAATAATATATTTTGCGGTCCTCTTATTCCCGCTGTTGATACTGCAGCTTCTTTTTCGTAATTTTTTAACCAATTATCCAAATTTAAACCGTTCGGATTGTTATTCTCATCATAAGGAGCAAGATGTTCTTTTTTTAATGTAAAAACAAACTCATTTTTATTGTTTATATCTATATACTTATTATTTTTTATATAATCGGGAGTATTTTTTTCGACAGATTTAAATAATTCTTGTTCTAAATTTAGACTTTGCATAATAAATTCTCCTTAATAATACCTCTTTAATAATACTACAAACAAACCGTCCATCCTTTATCAAAAACAACTTTTGAATTTGGATTAATACCGACACATAAATTATTTTGCTTCCCGTATTCGAATGCGAAATTCATCATATCATAATAATGTTGAGGAACCGTAAACTTATTTCCGTGATTCATTATAATATCTCTAAAATCAATATCAAAAGTTATATAAACAAGATTTTTTATTTCTTTTGCTATGTCTAAAAACTTTTGTAATTCTTCGATATTGTCATTTACGCTATTAATAATGATATATTTAAGACATATTTTAACATTTGGGATAATTTCGTATTTTTTTATATTTTCAATTACATCATCAAACTTATCAACTTGTTTTATTTTTTCAAAAGTTTCTCGAGTTCCGCTATCCAATGAAATAATAATTAAAATTTCGGAATTTTGAGCAATCTTTTCTAAAACAGGGAGATACTTTATACCATTTATTACGATTGTAAAAGATTTGCAATTATTTTTGGCAAAGAAAGATATTAATTCATCAAATTCTTTAAGAACAGAAACATTCCCGCCCTGAAACTCAACATTTAAATTCTTTTTGTCAACAAGCTTTTTACCGTACAAATCTTTTATAAGAGGCAACAATTGATATTGCCCGACTTCTTCTTTGTATATTAATTTTTGAGAACAATAAATACAGTTACAATCACACCGTTTAAAATGATTAACGAAAATAGAATTCACCAATTTATTTTTTTTAAATAATTTTTCAAACCGGCTTTCAGGTTTCTTTTCCTTACAATATGAACAATCACCGCATTCTTCAGGAACAATACCTTTCTCCATCATATCAACAAACTTTTTGCGTTCTTTCAACAACAATTCTTTGTTAATCTTTTGAGTATTATCTGTTTTAACCCCTGGAGAAACATAACAACTGCAACAAAATTTTATATAATCAGGCTGAAAATTTAAAGATGTTTCCAATTTTTCACAATAATAAGATTTTCTTTCCATAGAAACTGTGCCTCTCACCTGAACTCAACGGTTAGTTTTGTATCATAATTTTTACTATTTTATTTTTTTATATTACAATAAAAACAGAATAAAGAATATAGGTGAAAAATATGGCAGAAACCGAAAAAAAAGATTTTAAAAATAGTATCAATTTACCAAAAACGACATTGGAAATGAGAGCCAATGCAACCGTTAAAGAACCGTTAACTCAAAAGTTCTGGGAAGAACAATCCGTTTATAAGAAAATGACGGAAAATAAAGATAAAACAAAAAGTTTTATCTTACACGACGGACCTCCTTATTTAAGTTCAGAAAAAATTCACGTCGGTACGGCTTTAAATAAAATTTTAAAAGACATAATAATTAAATACAAAACCCAAAAAGGCTTTTATACACCTTATGTCCCCGGATATGACGGACACGGGCTGCCAATAGAAAATAAAGTTGTTAAAAACATAGAAGGCGGAAGAAATGCAATTACGGAAACGGAACTTCGCAAAAAATGCAGAGAATTCGCACATACAAGCTTAAAAGGTCAAGAAAATGAATTTAAAAGACTTGGTGTTCTTGGCAACTGGGAAAACCCTTATTTATCAATAAGTCCCGAATATGAAGCGGAACAAGTAAGAGTTTTCGGAGAAATGTACAAAAAAGGTTACGTAGAAAAAGGTTTAAAACCTGTTTATTGGTGTGCTTCTTGCGAAACCGCTTTAGCCGAAGCGGAAGTGGAGTACGCAGACCATACATCTACTTCTATTTACGTTCGTTTTAAATTTGATGAAGAAAGCACAAAAACACTACAAAACAAATTTGAATTTTTGAAAAATGAAAACAATATATATTCGGTAATTTGGACAACAACCCCTTGGACAATTCCGTCCAACTTAGCAATAAGCGTTAATCCGAGATATGAATATACATTTTTTAAATATAATTCCGAAGTATATTATGCAGCAACAGGCTTATTGGCTAACTTCTTAGCTGATGTAAAATGGGAAGAATTTGATATTTCAGTTCTTGGCACTTGTAAAGGTGAAGATTTAGAAGGATTAACTCCAAAACATCCTTTGTATGACAGAAAATCACCGATATTATGCGGGGAACACGTAACATTGGATGCAGGTACGGGAAGTGTTCACACTGCTCCGGGACACGGTTTGGAAGACTATGAAGTATGTTCAAAATATAAAATCGGAGTGTATTCACCGTTAGATTCAAAAGGTGTATGGACAAAAGAAGCAGGAGATTTAGAGGGAATTCCTTATTACAAAGGAAATTCAATTGTTATTCAAAAATTAACGGATTGTGGCGCTTTACTTGCACAAGATGATATTCAACACAGTTATCCTCATTGCTGGAGATGTAAAAAACCCGTAATTTACAGAGCAACTCCGCAATGGTTTGTAAAAGTTGACAAATTCAGAGATAAAGCACTTGAAGAAATAAAAAAAGTTAATTGGGTTCCCGCAGGCGGTGAAGCAAGAATTTCGAATATGGTTGAGGGACGTACCGATTGGTGCATTTCTCGTCAACGTGCTTGGGGTGTACCTATTCCGGTATTTTATTGTGAAGATTGCGGTGAAGTCATAGTTACCGATGAAACAATCGAACATATCGCAAAAATATTTGAAAAAGAAAGTTCTGATGCTTGGGTAAAATATAGCGAAAAAGAATTACTTCCAAACGGTTTCGTTTGTCCAAAATGCGGTAAAAATCATTTCCGCAAAGAAAAAGATATTATGGATGTTTGGTTTGATTCCGGTGTTTCTTGGAGAGCAGTTGTTGAAAAAAGAGCCGATGAATTAAATCATACTCCCGTAGATTTATATCTTGAGGGTTCAGACCAACACAGAGGATGGTTCCAATCTTCTTTATTAACATCAGTTGCAACTCAAGGCATCGCACCTTACAAACAAGTTCTTACACACGGATTTGTTTTTGGAGAAGACGGAAGAAAAATGAGCAAATCTTTAGGTAATTACATAAGACCCGATGACATCATTAAAAATTACGGTGCAGATATTTTAAGATTATGGGCTGCTTCTGTTGACTACAGAAATGATATTAAAATTGGTGATAATATAATTAAGCAATTAACGGAAATTTTCAAAAAAACGAGAAATACTGCAAGATTTTTATTAGGAAATCTTTTCGATTTTGACCCGAAAGTTGATTATGTTAAATACGAAGATTTAAAAGCAATTGATAAGTTTGCTTTACATAAATTAAACGTATTAATTGATAATGTGACAGACGCTTTTGAAAAATATGAATTTTATCGTTATTTCCAATATTTGCAAAATTTTGCCGCAGTTGATTTATCAGCATTTTATCTTGATATCGTAAAAGACAGATTATATACAAGCGGTAAAAAATCACTTTCAAGACGTGCATGCCAAACTGTACTTTACGAAATTGCTCAAGCATTAACAAGAATTCTTGTTCCTGTTATGCCTCATCAAGCGGAAGATATTTGGCAAAACATGCCGGAAAACCAAAAAGGTAATTTAGAAAGCGTTCTTCTTTCTGATTGGCCATGCGTAAAAGAACAATGGAACAATACAGAATTAGAACAAGAATTTTCGCAAATATTAAAAGTGAGAGAAATTGTAACTAAAGCAATTGAACCTTTAAGAGCGGAAAAGAAAATCGGAAGTTCGCTTGAAACGGCAGTATATATTGTTTGCAATAATTCGGAACTTTTGAAAAAATATGAAAAAGAATTATGCAACATTTTCATTACATCTCAAGCATTTATTGTTAACGAAAAACCGACTGATGTATTGAATGAATATGAAGAAGATAATTATAGCGTATATGTAACAAAAGCAATCGGAGAAAAATGTGAACGTTGTTGGAAATATCGTCCGTTAGGTAAAATTGAGGGTTATGAAACAATTTGTGAAGATTGTTATAACGCTATTACAGATAAAGAATAATAAAAAATAAATAAATTATTTCAACAAAAAACCTGACGATGTCGTCAGGTTTTTTGTTATTTCGTTATTTTAATAATAACAAACTAATCAAGAGAGAATATATCTTGCAAATCTTCGTAAGTCAAAGTTTTACTGATATTTCTGTCTACGGATATAACAGAATCAACCAAATTTCTTTTATCTTGTTTTAATTTTTGAATTTTTTCTTCAACCGTATTTTTTGTAATTAATCTGTAAACAAATACTTTTTTAGTTTGACCTATACGATATGCCCTATCCGTGGCTTGGTCTTCAACAGCAGGATTCCACCAAGGGTCATAATGAATAACATAATCCGCACCGGTTAAATTTAATCCGGTACCGCCGGCTTTTAAACTTACCAAGAAAATAGGAATAGATGAATCATTATTAAATCTTTCAACAACTTCTTGCCTGTTTTTTGTAGCACCTGTTAAATATTCATGTTTTATGCCTGCTTTAACCAACCAATCTTTAACAATATCAAGCATATTAACAAATTGCGAGAATAATAAAATTCTATGTCCCTCGGAAATAATTTCTTCCAACATTGATTTTAATTGTTCAAATTTTCCCGAAGTATCAATACCTTTTTTGTTTTCTTTATCATATAAAAGCGGATGGCAGCAAATTTGACGCAATCTTAAAAGTGCTGAGAATATACTCATTCTGCTCTTTTCAAGTCCGTTTTGTGCGATTGATTTGAACAATTCTTCTTTTGTTGAATCTAAAACTTCTAAATAGAAATCTTTTT